>CAYMHE010000046.1:1809-21712 GCA_964390175.1 uncultured Paludibacter sp. | reverse complement strand
AACTGCATTTTCAACATCAACCGCCGACGATGCTCGTGATAGGCTTCACCAATTTCTTCGAGTTTTTGCTCTTGGAGAGCAGTGAGGTGTTGTGGGAAAGGGAAGGTTTGAAAGGCATCAGTTGGACGAAAATTAATTGTAGAAGATCCAAGAGTAGAACTGTACTTCCAAGCCCAAAAATCAAAAATTGAATTCTGAAGCAATGTGTAGTAATTTTTTGCATCTAAAGCAAATACAACTACCTTATCCATAAAAACTTGATTCTTGCTTACTCTTGATAAATTTATATATTTTGAAACTCTAGGAATTACTAAAACATTGTCAAATAAGTTAATACGTTTATAAAGATCAGAACATTTCTCTGCATATTGCCACCAAAACCGTTTATAAGATTCTCTATTAACTAAGTCTCTTTGAGGTTTTACTGTTTTTAGAACTTTTTCGTATGCAATTGGATACTTTACTTTAACAATTTCTTCTGCCAAGTCTTTAAAGTTTATTATATATCTAGATGCCTTTTGAGAAATATCATTATTAATATCATCCCCACTTAAATAACTGAAAATGATGTCACCTTCATAATTTTTTATTTCTTTTTCTTCAATAACAAATCCAAGTCCATTTACAACAGAACCAATAAATGATTTTTGTAAATTAGTAGTTATTACAAATGGAGTTTTAGAAGAATCTGTATTACAATCTAATCTTGAAGTTATTTCAGCAACTTCTTTATTGTCTAAAAATACTTTGACTTTTGTATGATTTTTATTTATTGTAATTAATGAAATCTCTACAGCTGCTCTTCCTGGCCATGTCATTAATCTTATTGCATTATTAATTGATCCGCCTTGGTTTAAAATATACTCAAGTCCTCCAATTCGGGATTCTCCTTGATAAATTGTTTTTGTTGAAATTAATGACTGAAAGCCTCTTTGTGCAATAATAGAAAAAACACGTCTAAAGAAATAAGTAACCAAATCAAGCCCACCATCTGCGGGTTGAAAATACATCTTAATACAGTTTAAATATGAATCACCATAATTTCCACTTATTTTTTTCCCTCCCAAAAACGGCGGATTTCCTAAAATACAATCAAAACCTGCACTTCGGCTTCGCTCAGTGTCCGGTTTCGTACTCTGATTAGTATCGGGGGAGGAGAAAACCTCCGGAAATTCTAAGAACCAATGAAAGAAGTGTTTTTCTTTCGATAATGCTTCAATTTTTCCGTATTTATCTCCAGTTGGCAGGTTATAGCCACGCATGGTAAGGCTGTATTCGGCATCGGTGGTGAAATATCGTTGGTTCGCTGCTGTTTTGGCAATAAAAAACTGTGCTACCTGCGTATCCGCCATATTTTTCAGAAACTTATAGCCTTTGCCCTCAATAAACCGTTGGTAAGCTCGTGCTTTCCGTTCTATCTCGTCGGGCGTGGTTTCGGGCTGTTGGTTAAAGGTTTTATATTCGGCTATGGCTTCGTGTACCGAATCGTTGGTGGTTTTGTCAAAGTCGGCTTTTACCTGTTGTCCTTCGGCATTACGGGCTTTGCGCTCGCGCACATTTTGGTCGCGCAGGGCTTTTGCAAGGGTTTTATCATCGCCGGGCAAGGTTTTAAATGCTTCGTCGGCAATTCCGTTCTCTAATTCGGATCGGTGCGCCAGGCCAACAATGGCGTCGCCACATTTTATATGGTGATCCAGAAAGTTCAGCGGTTCGCCCGGCTGGTGTGCTTCCAGCCAGAGTGCCACTTTACAGAGTTCTACCGCCAATGGGTTGAGATCCACCCCATAAATACAATTTCGGATGACATCGCGCGTGGCGGCACGCATGGCTGTGGGCGTGGGTTGGTCTTCCTTGCTGCGGTATTTGGCCAGCTCGAAACCCACGCGGCGGGCAGCCGAAAGCAGAATATGTCCGCTACCGCAAGCCACATCGCATATTTTAAGGGATAAAAGTTCGGCTTCGGGATTAGCCGTTTTCAGTTTATCGGCTATCAGATAATCCAACGAATGGGTGATTAGCGGTTTTACTAATTCTTCGGGCGTATAATGCGAACCGCTTTTGGAGCGTTCGTTGCCTTTTACAAAACTGAAAATAGGCTGTCCCATATTGTCGGTAAACACGGGTTGGTATTCCAGCAACCCTTCGTAAATAGAGCCAAATTCCTCAACGTCCAGGTCGGCGTAATTCACCCGCACCAATTGCCCGTTTTCGTTTACAAAAGTTACCAGGTATCGGATTACTTTCAGCAAACAGTCATTGTCGAGCATCTGATCGTTGACAACACCCAATGCCGACGGCGCAAAAAGTCCCGAACCAAGGGGTGCAATGCCTAACTTTTTGCCGTAGGTGTCGTATTCGAACAGGGAGAAGGTAGTAAGCAAGGAATGCCAAAGATCGGTTTTGCGCGGATCGATATAGGTCATTTTCACCGCCAGTTTGGTGAGGCGCTGTATGCTGTAATAATCGTAATAAATATTGCGTTTTTTATTGAGTTCTTCATCGCGCTTGTCGGCATAAATTAGTTTGCGCTCTTCAATCACCAACAAAAACAACATGCGATATACTAACCGCAAAGTGTGCAGGTAATATTCGTTCGGCTCTATTTTATGCTCCAATACCAGTCGGCGCAAGTTTTCGTTTTGTGGGTGCAGTAGCAGTCCGTTGGCCAGTTCACGAATGGAACTTTCTACCGCAACGCTTAATCGTTCGCGTATGCGAGATCCTGAAGCAATGGCTTCCTGATGGTAAAACTCAATAAAACTATCGGGACCGGCATCCATTTTTTCGGACATGCGGCTGGCATGCAGCGTACGGTAAAGCAGTGCAAACTCCACGTACAACCCTTCTTCCATCATTTGCTCCAGATCGAACTCCAGGTAACTCAGGCGGCTGAGGCGGGTAGCATCGCGCAGCAAGCGTAAAAACCGACCGTTGCTTACCAACCCATAAAGATGTTCGGTATTGTTGATATATTCCTGCATCAGCGCGTGGGGCGACAGGCGCGTTCCACCGGTTTCGGGGCGTTTGTCCAGCGATTGCTGCACACCCACCAAATGAAGCGGAAAACCATCTTTATTGGAAGCGCGGTGGCTGATGGCATAGGATTTTTCGTTGATCATCTCGGCATTGGACGAATTGATTTCGTAGCCCAGCACCGACAACAAAGGCAACATCCAATACCGGCGTGTTTCGGAAGTACCGCTGTCCGAGTCCGACAGGGCATCACGTTTAATCTTGAACACATTCCAATTGCTCACCGCCAACGACCACGCCAGATTGATCTCGTCGCGCACAGATGCTCCTGGATTTAGATTAAAATCGCCCGCCTTCTGAAAACGAATGTCTTCGGTTCTTATTTTCTCAAGTATCTCACTGGTGAGTATGTTTCCCTGAATGGAAATGGCACTGTAGTTCATAACTTTGTGTGTTTTTTATTTCAGCAATTTTCAAAAGAATAATTTTGCGATTCGACTTATCGGCTTATATACCGATAAATGTAGTTTATCGGCATATAAGCCGATACAACTAAAGTAGGTTGATCAAAATCCCTGTCAATAAGGCAAACCCAAAACTAAGCAATGTTCCTACCAGGATATATTCGTTTTTTTGAGGAGCATTAAATCTCAAAATTGATTTCGCTGCAATGATTAAACCAACAGCTGCAAATTGTGACGAAAGTATAAGCGCTAAGGTCATATACCTTTCCATTACTCCAATCACTTTTCCTGCATTTTGCAACTCTTTTTCTCCTGTTTTATCTTCAGCAGGAATAGTTATACCACTAATATTAAATATCATTTTGATGTATATATTGGCTGGCTTACCACAAAAAACAAAGGCAGCAATGACAGCAAGTATTTTCGTATCAAAATGAATCCCGAACATAGGTTTTATGTCGCAGTTATTCAAATAGAACACCGAAACAGCGACCAGAATCAGCATATGAAGCAATTGATCTACAAAGAAGAAAACATTACTCTTATGGCTATATTTCAGACCAATATACGTTTTTAATGTATCAATCAGCAAATGCGAAATTGCTATTAACAATGATGCAAACACAAAATACCAATCGAATGACAACAAATAGGATACTACAAAAACCAGAATAGCATGTGCTAAATGATATTTTGTAAAAGGTTTTAGCTTCTTTTTTTCACTCCAGGTGGCTGATTGAAAAATAAAGTCGGCTATAAAATGTGCTGTTAATTGCAACAAAAGTAGTTGACTTAGATTCATTGTATGTATTTTTCAAAATAGTTGACTGATTTCTCTATGGCATTCCAGCTGGCAGCTGATGAATGTTGACTGATTGTTGATTGATTTCTATTCATTTTTAAGCTTATTTCCTTTTCGTTCAAACCTGATAGTTTATAAAAAAGCACTTCCGATTGCTTTTGTGAACATTTGGATATGATAGCATCCAACAATGAAAATATCGATTCAAATTTTTCTTGTTCTTCTTCATTCTTCGAGCGAAAAAACAAGGTGTCTTTTACAACAATTTTTTGTTTATTGGAAGTACTCATATGCTTTATTGCCCTGCCTGACATATAGATAGCTTCACCATCAATAATACCATTCATATCGTCGAAAACCGACAAAGGAGCTACTGCTATGGCGGCTCTTATGCCATATTCTTTAAAGTATTTTACCCGGTTATCTTTTTCAGTCTGCTCTGACAATTCTATTGACTTAATATACGTTTTTAACAACAAAGCCACACGTAATGCGTAAGTTGGTGATGTCATTGCGCATTCAATCGTATCACCTTGTACAATTCGTCCATAAAAATGGATGGATGAGTATTGCTGTGCCAGATGCTCCAGGAGATATTGGATTTTTTGTTCAATCTCTCTTTTGTCTTTCTGACCTAAAGAGGTGAAAGAAATTATATCAGCTGAAATAGTTGAATGATTCATACAATATTGCTTATAATGAGTAAATTAAAAAAACTATCGGCAAATATACTAATAAATACAGTTTATTGGTATTATTACCAATAAATAAATATTGTTTTTTCATCCTGTAGCAGTAAATCAACACATTAAATCCTTAACGTTTTATACCGGGATATTCATCAAACAGGGTTCTCAGCATCGGCTTCATCCGAAGTCATTTTAAAGGGGTCGAATCCGACCCTATACATCACAATTGGGAAGATATTCCACCCCTCCGAATTCGGGGAGTTTAAAAATCTTACAATGCTTTTGGTTTTGGCAATAAAATATATACACCCATTACATCAGGAGGCAAAATGGGAGTAGCCTTTTCGTATCTGCGACCACCAATCAGTTCTTTGAAATGCCCGTGTGCTTCCACTAACTTTTCGGCACGCTGATTGGCCAAGTCCATAAATTGTGCTTTCAGCTCCTGAAACCTCAACAACTCTAATCGAATATCTTCTTGCTGCCGTTCCACTGATAAGTTGGATAAGGTATTGGCATTGGCCAAAAGCTCTTTGGCTTCGTTGTATTCCAGCGTTTCTATTGTTCCGTTTACAGTGCGGTAGCCCCACAAATACATTTCCTCTGCCACCGATTCCTTGCTCGATCCCACTTCCTTGATGACATTCCGAATCCGGAACATGATCAGACTCGTTTTGGTATTTACAGCATCGGTCTGAGTTTCGCATACACGGGCCAACCGACCATACTCAGGGTGAGGATCAAAAGCAATGGCAATAAGGAACTGACAAAGTTGTTCGACAAACTGGTGATTACGGCCGATGTAATGATATCCTTTGGGGGTAGGCGATACAAAACTGACTTTCACCATCTGTTTTCCTTCGAAATAGCGTTTGATATGTGCCGGTAAGTTTTGGGGTTGCAAGCTGTATCCCGATTTTCCATCCCATTCGCAACTTCCACCGAGCTGTTGCACGGCATTGCGTACCAAAGTAGCCACCGCTTTGGGATCGCCAATAGCTTCGTCCACTTCGGCAAGGTCTTTCTTGATGATTTCCGGATCAATGGATTGATGTGCAAATATATCGCGCAGGTTTTCGCCTTTGCGTCTGGCATTTTCTAATTCGTTGGAAATGGTATGTTCAGTGTCGGCAAATAGTTTTTGTTGAACAGGGTTGTTTTTGCCTTCTTCGAACAGGATTCGTTTAGCAGCTTCGGCCATAATGGATTTACTGTTTTCGCCAATAGCAATGGTTACACCAATTGATTTTTGAATTTCACGTACTTTTTTGATCAACACATCCAACACAAACATGTCCATGGCATTGTCTTCGCCATACAAAACATAAGTCTTAATGAGCGGTGCGGTCTGACCAAACCTATCTACACGTCCTTCACGTTGTTCAATGCGGTTCGGATTCCAGGGTAAATCATAATGCAATACCGCCGTAAAATACTCCTGTAAGTTGATACCTTCACTTAGGCAATCGGTAGCAACAAGTACTCTTTTTTCAGCTTTACCCATTACTTCAATGTGCTCTTTGCGTTGTTCATCAGCCAATTCGGAAGTTATGGCTTCGACATGAATATTTTTAGGTAACTCCGCTTTTAATCGTTCCGCAACATATTGAGCCGTAGAGATATAATGACAGAAAACAATGGGATCGAAACCCTCTTTCATCCATTGCTTCACCAGTTTTACTGTAACATCTAACTTTCTGTCGAGCTTGTTTCTCGATAATAATCCGGCTTCTACCTGCAATTCAGATAAATCGTTGATTTCGTCTTGCTTGAATTCAAGCGTTTCCAGCAAATCCTGGCGGGGAATATCCGAACTATATTCCAAATCCTCAAACAAAGTATTCTCGAGCGACGGAATAGCGATCTCATTTTCACCTGTATCATTGATTTTATCTTTTCTTCGTCCCAACATATCCACAGCCATAGCAGGGCTACTCATTGCCCCTTTTATCAACGCAATAGCTGCCCACGAACGTAACAACTGTGTTTGCTTATTATCAGTTTCAACCGCGGAAATTCCCCGGGCAAAGCGTATGAGGTTTTGATAGAACAATTGGTATTCAGGCGTTAGCACATAACCAATTTCTTTTGAATCCCTGTCCGGAAATTCTGTTTTTTCGTTCAACCACCGTTTGATATGATCCCGTTTGCGTTGAATATAATGTCGGGCTAATCTTGCTTTCTCTTTCTGTGGAATATTTTCAAAGTTCAATTCTTTAAATTCCGGTTTTAGTAGCCCCAGTAAAGAAGTAAACTCACCATCTTTACCACTATGTGGAGTAGCAGTGAGTAAAAGTATGTTTTTCTTTTCGTCCTGCGCCAAATCATACAACAAGGCATAGCGTTGCTGTTGAGTTTTTGACGTTGCATGCTGAGGCAAAGCACAGGTATGGGCTTCGTCCACAATGATAAATTCAGGGCAGTCGTGAATAAATATTCCTCTTCGTTTATCAGCCTTGATATAATCAATGGAAATCACCTGAAAAGGTAGGTGGTGGAATACACTCTGGTCATCCGGTATTTTTCGATCCAGTTTTGCTGCCGTGCTCGAGCGGATTATTTCAGCATCAATATCCAGTTTATCTTTGATTTCTGATTGCCATTGCTCGCATAAATGTGGTGGACAGATAACTGCAAATCGTCTGACCTCACCGCGTTCCATCATTTCTTTCAGAATAATAAGTGCTTCAATGGTTTTACCAATACCCACATCATCGGCTATCATAAGTCTTACCACGTCTTGTTTCAGTGCCATTACCAATGGCACTAACTGATAGGAACGAGGGCGAAACGATAATTTACCCATACAACGGAATGGGCCTGCAGCATTGCGAAATGAAAGCCTTGAAGCATCAAACAGAATGCGTGCTGTATCGAACGCACCTAACTCCGTTGGCTCGGGTTCAGGGAAGCTGGCGGGTTTAATTTTTTCGATAGCTAACGCAATGGGCAAATACACAGCCGTTGCTTCTTCATCCGAACCTCCTAATGGTTTTATTTTCAAAATATCGACATCATCCGAAGGTAAAACCATCCAGTCTCTTTGACGGTAATGAATCAGCGTTCCCGGTTGATGGGTAGTATATGTAGCCATGTGTTTTGCTTATTTTTTCTTTGATTTACTAATTCCAAGCTGCTTTATCTCTTTGTTCAGCTCTTCAAATGCCCTTGTGTCATCAACTTTTATTCGTTCAGCATTGAATTTTTCATATTCCGTTTCGGCTAACTGAAGTGCCAGCTCATGCGAGATCTTACCAGCATGTTCCAAAATCTCATTATCATTAATAGTCAGTATATCATTGAGCTTTTTAATCCAATCGCGCATATACATTACTTTTTTCTGACGTGCCTGATTTTCGGCAAATGCCAGAAATTGCTCCACCAGTAAGTTTAGCTGACTTAGTTCTGCCTCACTTAAATAATTCTTTGCAATTGCCACATCCGATTTTCTTATTTTATCTCCTGCCCACGAACGTAATCCCATGTTTTGAGTTGTTGCAATAGCTCTTTGTGCTATCAGTTCTGCAGCTGTATGCTGATGTATAGCCCAATGTAATTTATTCTGAATAGTAGAGAAAAACTTTTTTGCCTGATCTGTCCTGGCATCATAATCTATGCTCAAACAGAAAATATCTTTTACTTTTTGATAGAAGATTCGTTCAGAGCTCCGAATATCACGGATTCGTTCCGTAAGTTCATCGAAATAACGAATCTGCCCCGCTGCTTTCATGCGCTCATCGTCCAAAGCAAAACCTTTTACGATATATTCGCGAAGCCTTTGAGTAGCCCAAATGCGGAAATGTGTTGCCACATGACTTTGCACCCTGTATCCAACAGAAATTATCAGGTCTAAATTGTAAAAAGAAATTTGGCGTGTAACCTTCCTATTTCCTTCCAGTTGAACTTGTGCAATTTTTGCACAAGTTGCCACTTCTGATAATTCGCCGGATTCATAAATGTTCTTAATATGCTTTACAATCGATGTCCTGTCAGTTTGAAATAAGTCTTCCAACTGATTCTGATTTAGCCAAACCGTTTCATCTTCCAACCTGACATCTATTTTGATTTGTCCGTCGGCTGTTTGGTAAAGTATTATTTCGCTATCGTGTTCCATATTGATATGAATAGTGCCAACTATTAATTTATTTTTCTGAATATGTCTTTTCGTCTTAATACCAACTCTTCAACAGTTTCTTTGTAATGCCATTCAACAATATCGTAGCCTTTGTCTCTCAGCAAGGTGCGTTTATGCAAATCATCCGCAACTATGCTTTCTTTGTCGTGTACAGCACCATCACAAAAAATCAAGACAGGACCGTTATGCGTATTGTACACAAAATCGGCACTAATGTAGAATTCGTCAATGTACACCTGGGCTTTATCCGGTAAAGCCAATTTATTTTTATACAAGTATTGAATCAACGGCAATTCTGTTCCGCTCGATTTGTCATAAGCACCTAACAGGTATTTGTATTGTTCCTGTCTGTCATTTCCTTCCTGCAAAAGTGATAAATCGCAATCCATTAATTGCTCTAATACTTCTTTGATGCTGTGACGGTCTAATATTTCGTGATCGCGTTGATTGTAATAAGACAAAAGATCTTCGTATGATGCACGTGGAAGTTTTTGTCCCTTTTCTGTTTCTGTTCGGGTAGCCACATCGAAATGCATACAACTGTAACTTTCCTCGAATAATTCTTTCAACTTGGCAGGCTCCTGGATTAACTGGGAGAGAATGCCCAAACAACCTTCGGAAGCTTCATAAATCAATACATTGGGTTTGTCTTTATTTCCCATTACCCGAACTCCTATTTCGTTTTCTTCTACCTGAAACAAGCGTTCAATCCCACGTTTCAAAGCATAACTTAACGAAATGGTCTGCTCCGGAGTTATTTCCATATTTGCCAGTGGTTGAATATACAAGGTGTCAGCAGTATCACGCACAAAGATCATCACATCTTTTTTGTTATCCAGCACCTCCTGATTTTCCATTTCTTTTTGGGACAACCATTTTCCATTTCTTTTGTCGATTGCAAAACCTTCACCATCTGATCTTCTTGCCTTGCGATTCAGTTTTATCAACTCGGTGGATTGATCATAGATCAGATTCAATAGACTTTGTCCTGCTTTTTGAATGACCAAGCTTTTAGTATGCTCAATTCCTTTGGTATATCTAAAATATTCTTCTATTTCGTAACCCGATGCAGAACGTTCTTCTTCAATACAGGATATACGTTCCTGAGGTATTCCTTCGCTTTCCGACATTTCTATCAGCGTAGTTTTAAATTCAAAGTTATCACCTCTGAGTTCTGAACGAGTAATCGGGTCTACATTTGACAGTTGTGCTTCATCGTCCAGGAACGCATAACCGGTTTCTTTTGATATTTTGATTTTACGTTGCAGGTTATCTGCCTCCAACAGCATCATCCGGTTGATCCTGTACTTATTGCCATTGTGATACAAAGTATTGAATGGCCCAAATTCTTTCAATGCGATGGCCCGGGGACGAGATAAATATTCACCCTGATCATTGTGTTTGTATCCAACAAAAGTACGAACCGGCAATCGGGTAAAGTTATAGCCCGGTAAAAATCCTTCGGCAGCTAAATATCGGAAAATATAAAACTCTGACTGATTATTGTTGGCTCCATTCGTATCATTTATCAATAATTCTATTTGCTTTAAACCAACTGCATGTTGTCGTTTAGCATCCGATTTTAAAGGATTGTCAGCCATAATCACCGGATCATCAAGGGTAATACGAGACTTAACGATCATGCTTCTTGCCGACTTGTACAAACTTATCCAACGGGTAAATGAATCACAAAAACGTGCAACAAAAGAATTAATTTTGTTTTCCAACCATTCATCTGAGAACCACCATGTAGCTAATAATTCGGGTTGTATAGACACAATTACCTGCTGAAATGAAGCAATCAATTTGCCTTTATAATGAGATAAGTTGTCTTCAATCGTGCTAATAATATTTTCTTTGACCTTGATATCTTTTTCGTTGGTAAGGTCTAATAATTCAGCCACTGAAGATTTTAGATCACTCAACGCCAACTCCATTAATATGAATGCATTAAAATGATTAGTCAATAATTCTTCATTCAACAAATCGATGCGTGGGGGTACAACAGAACCAGCCACCATAGTTGCGGACGCTTTAAAATAGTTTTGATCGTGAGGCGACCATGCAGAGCAATAGGTGAATACAACCGCAGTTTGCCCACTACGACCAGCCCGACCACTTCGTTGTGCATAATTAGCCGGATTAGGTGGAACATTGCGCATGTGTACAATATTCAAGTTGGCAATGTCAATTCCCAACTCCATGGTTGGCGAACAAAACAAGCTTGAAATTTTACCTTCTTTAAAAGCTCCTTCCCGTTCAATACGATCCACACTGGATAGTTGCCCGGTATGTTCTCTTCCGACAATTTCTTTTGGATATTTTGTGAAATCGGTTTTATATAATTCCTGAAAATACATATTGGGTTGTATCACCAAATTCTTGTATGCATTTATTCGTGTTGCATCAACAGCAACTGTTTCACCATCACCAGCTAACCAAATTAAATTATCCGATCGCAGCAAATACCCATTCATCACCCCGCCTGAACCGCGAAGATTTTCTCTCCTTGATAAGAAATTGGCCCTTACAAGCAAATCGCAAAGCCTCTCAATCATTATTCTGTATTGATCTTGCCTTAATGGATCAAAACCGTTCTCCTGCATTTTACGTTTGATAAGCTTACCAATACCGGAGCGTAAACCCATGGTGGCAAAATAAATTCCTTTCTGCGTACTTCTTCCCGGTCTAACCGCTACCATGTAGGTTGGCGCTTCAATGGTTTCTTTACTGTCCAGCGACCATAGTTTCTTTTCGTCCAACTTGTTTTTCAGAAACATTTCTGTCTCTGAGCGTTCGTCAATTAAGAAGCGATGATAGATAGAATAATTGGTTCGGAAAAAGTTGAGTAATTGCGACAGCACCTCTTTTCTGGTCGCAGGGGATATGGTTTCAAAGAATTCAATCCCTTTAAATTTGTCATCCAGAGAGCAAAGTTTATCCAGCGTATTATATTCAACTTTTAACAGGGCAGTTTGTTCCAGATTTGGCAAAGTGTAGCGCCAGCCTTTTTTCAAATCCTGAAAAATCCGATATAAAAGATAGGTTTTGATGGCGCGTCCGTTATCGGGGTCAGGGAAGTCGGGATCGGCAGTAGGGTTATTGGCAAAAGCAACTTCTTCCAGTTTGAGCTCGTTGAATACTTTGTCGGCAATGTTGTGAACGGTCAAGCCTTCCGTATTATTTTTTAATGCGAAATACAATGCTGAGCGTAAACGTACGGATGAAAGAAAATCATTAAAATGCCCCGCTTGTAAAGAGGCATCTTGTCTGTTATCGGTGAAACTTAATAGCTTTTGATTTCGAATTTCCTCCCCTTGCTTAAAGAGAGAATCAACAACTGCATAAGCCATGATAGTAGTAGCAGTGCTGCGTCCTTCATTCCCTAATTTCATCAACTTAGTTCCTTCATTCGTTTTTGAGTCTTCGTATATGACTCCGGCAGTAGGGTCTAATCGCAGTTTCACCGGTAGATAAAACCCTTTTAAAGGATAGATCGGCTCTGAAGAGTATTCCCCCTTTGAATTAAAATAAATTCGTTTGGGCATGTGCCAATCATAATAGGGCTTAAACTGAGTTTCAGCGGTGTTCAACCATTCGGTAGGAGCAATTTCAATAGGATCTTCCGCCCAAAATTCTTCATCTTCATCAATGATCAGGTATCCCGATTTAAAGTTTCGTTCTGTAAGCTGCTCACCTTTCGTCTCTTTTTGTGTCAGCGTTCTTACAGGTTCATCCGGATTTCTCGGCAGTAAGATTTTATTCTCTACATCCTTTTCGACACAAATAAAATCAACTCCCGAATATCGGCTAAACAGGATAGGGTATAATAGCTTTTCCCCTTTGTCATCTTTGAAATATCGTCCCGATTGAATGGTGATATTCCGTATATCACGTGATTGCAAAGTCACTGAAACAGTACTTGTTTGAGATATGAATTGATGAAACCTGAACGGCAGGAAACTGAATCCGGTATTTGCCATACGATTCTTTTCGTTCAACTTCTCTGCCCATTTCAGCAAAGCTATTAAACAAGTTTCAATTGGTCTTAAATCGAGTTCAGTAATATCTTTAAGTTGCTGTGCTATATTTTTGAACGTTTTTGGTTTTCCTCTTTCTAAAACACCGTTGTTCACTTGCAGGGCAATATTTAATTCAATCCAATTTGTAACAGGATGATTGATAAACTCACGCTCATCAGCAGTTTCGTCAATGCCTTTTATCAGAGCATTACGCAATTCTATGGCATTAAATTGTTTCCCCGATGTACAGGTGTCTAAGTATTCCCTGATAATCTGATCAATCCCGTATTTGGCACCAAAGATGGTTGTTGCAACTTTTGCAACAGCTTCTTTCTTTTCATCGGGATTGCCTGCAGATGCCATTGTTGCGGATGTGCCAATACATGATAAATCATTGTTACACCAGCTTTTTATTCTACGCACTAACATACTTACATCTGATCCCTGGCGACCTCTATAGGTGTGTAATTCGTCGAAAACAAGGTATTGCAGGTTGTTTTTTATTGAATCTCTCAACCATGATTCCGATTGCCGGGTCATAATTAACTCCAACATCATGTAATTGGTCAGAATAATGTCAGATGCTTCATCTTTAATTTTTTCCCGAATGTCTGTTCCTTCCTGACCTGTATATTTGGCAAATGTGATTGGGAAATCAGGTCCATAATTGTCTGCATATTTTTTGATCTCTTCTTCCTGGGAATTAATCAACGCATTCATGGGGTAAACTAAAATTGCTTTTACTCCTTTCTTTTTGTTCTTCCCCTGATTGAAAATTGAATTAAAAATAGTCGCTAAATAGGTGAGTGATTTACCAGAACCGGTACCCGAAGTTACTACAAAACCTTTGTTTTGGATTCCAATTTGAATGGCTTCATATTGATGTTTATAAAGATTGTATGCGCCGAAGGCTTTAGATAGCGCTGCATTTACAGGTAAATCATTCAAAGAATTTCCTTTTTCGAAGGAAGGATTAAATTGAATTAACGGTTCCGGTATAAAACCGTCACTATCGAATGCTCGTTTAACCTCCTCTTTTATTCTTTCATCCGCAATATTTAAGAATGAACTCAGATAGCTTCTGTAATTTGAAATTACCTGTTCGTGAGTTTTAAATGCATCCATAATTTTTTCATGTATAAGATTGTTTTCACAACTAACTTTGAGAAGGTAGTTTTTCAATCTCCAAAAATACACAAACTCTTTTAAATTTCACATATGCTTGTTAAGCTATTTTCATCAATAGATTCATTTTCATGCGTTCATATTATTTTTTTAGATAGTTGTCGCATGGAATCCGCAATGAACATCGTCTTTGGCTTAAACGTCTGTTTTAATGCTCGTTTCAAACTAATTACTCTTCAAGCTGTTCGTACAAAGATTCCTCCGGACCTTGTTCCATTTTCGGCAACTCATCCCCGGTTTTCAAATAATACAACAAAAATTTTGCTATTGAACCGTTGGCTTGTTTCGTGGATAGCTTTTCCACAGCTTCTTCAATATCCAAAAGACTACTACATCCTGCTTTTTCGAATATTGCCTTTAACTGTTCATTCTTTCCTATATCACTTTTAATATAACTGCTCAGTTTGTCGAGAGCAAGGTATTTTTTATCGAGTTTACCCAATCCGGTAAGCTCGGTGAGTTTCTGACCTTCGGGCGTACCATTGTTGGTGATAAAAAGGAAAGTATGAATCAATACCGCACCGTCAATATATTCCGCCAGCAAGTATCCTGCTTTTGTGTTAGCAACCCGAAGGGAAACCAGCATTCGGTTTTTGGTCGTTTTTATGATCTCGGGTTGTAAAAACGATGCAAATAAAACTAAGTGTATTTCGTCAATCGTCAAACAATCAATTCTTTCTTCGAGGCGGCGCAAGGCATGTTTCTGAATATATACTTCCACATCCCTGTCGGGAATAGCGTTTTGAAAACCCAACGCTGAAAGTTTCACCTTCGTTTCAACAAACCCATGCTGGGAGTTTGCCCAGCTAACACAATGTGCCAGTCTTCGTTGCCCATCTATTTCGAAATAACGTGTTTTCGTTTTCCTCCTGTTGATATCCAGAACAATACGACTTTGACTGCCCTTTGCTTTGTTTACTTCATTAACTGTGAACCAATGCAAATACTCTTCTATATTGTTTTTAGAAAAACTAATGTAGTTTACAAGATCATGAATGCGGGTCAACGCTTTGGAACAAAGTTCCCCTGTTAAAACAGCATCTAATCTTTTTACAAATGCTTTCACCCATTCAAATTGAGCCTCCGTTTCTTCTCCTTTATCCTTGAATTTAGCCCATTCAAGCATATAATAGAGCGTAAATCCTGCAGTACTAAAATCAGCGAGTGACACTTGTTTTTCATCTATCTTTATTGCAAAATATTCGCGCTGCATCAAACGATGCACAGAAGTCAGCGCGCTTTTCACTGTCTTGTGCGTAAACTCAGGATGATGAACTGCGGTAACAGCTACCGGTAGAAACCGGAGTCCAAAGGCCACTTTAATGACTAAAGGTGGTACTAATGAAAAAGTGCCGGGACCTCCCAGGAGATCAGCCACCCATTTCATTTTTTCAATATATTCGGCCTTTTCTTTCTCCCGTTCCAGCTTATGCCGGTTTTGTTCCAGCTGTTTTGGATTTAATTTCTTCATACTCAATTCGGTAAAAAATAAAGGAAAGAAATCTTGTTGAGTGTCTTCTTATTGCTGTAAGTCGATGTTTATTTATGCAAAATTAAATAATATCTTTAAAATTTTACATGTTCGGTATGAATTATTTACGCTTACTCGATGAACTTGTTCAAAATTCATCCAGATAGTACCAGTAGGCGCACCCCGTTTGCAGATGCAGACAGCAAAACAGAGTATAATTCAGGGGTTTCAAAAAACATATATTACGGCGCTCTACAGCGCTGGTCATCATGTTTTGCGTTGTTTCGGCGGGTATTACAGGGGCTCCTACTCTACAACACGAATAGCTGTAGGCATCGGCAACCCTAAGCTTGTTCTCTGCTTCAGGCCCCGGAGGCAATTCAACTCACACCTAAAATTTTCCCTGCTCCCGCTCCCTTCACCGGTGTAGGGTTTCCAAAAGCATCCAGTGTTCCGAATTCAAGGGCAATGGTGAGTATCAGCGTATCGTCGTCGGTAAAAATGGCAGACGGATCGCTGATATTCAACACTAACTGCTGTTCGGGAATAGAAGCCTGCGTAGAGTACCAGGGCGTGGATGTTTTTTTATACCCTGATCCGATGGTGGAATGTACGGCTTCATAGCCTGTTTTTTGTGCATTTAGTTGCAAATCGGTGGCGATACCCAATGAAATAGTGATACGGAACAGCGAATAGTCCGGCTTAGCCGGGGTGCGGCCATTGGGCATGTACAGCCCGAAACTACAAGCAAAAGCGGGTATATCCACCGTGGCCTGTTGCATTTCACGGTGTATGGAACTTTGCAACGCTACCCGCAACAGGGTATCGAATCGGTTGTTAGTGTTGAAATTAAACCCGGCAAGCAGCGCCCGGAATCCCGACAAACGAATGCTTCTTTCCCCTACAGGATTTTCCTGATCGGCTTTCTGTATGTTTTTGGCCAACGAACATAAAACCGACGACAGATTATAATCCGCCACATGCGCCAGATCAAAGAAGCTCAGCCGAATTTGTTTACTCATCTTTGAGCATCCTCCAAATTCTTTGTTGTTTTTCCGCACCTTCTCGAATTCGGGATTTCGCTTGATTTTTTCCTTCGTAGCACCGCCTTTGGTGCGTACAAATATCTGGTCACTGCCTTTGCGGGTATAAAATGAAAGATTTTTAAGGCTTCCTGTAATTTGGTCTAATTGTTTTACACGTGCCATGGTTGATGAATTGATAGTGGGTAGCTAATAGGTCGGAATGCGCATTGTTTTCTGCCCTGCGACAGCTTGGCTGACTCCCGATGCTTGTCTTTGCGCTTTGTTCCGCACTCCGGGTTCTTTACTGTATTAATTTACAAATATATATATATTGTATTTAATAAACAAATAAATTGTATATAAACTGCATTGAATATTGCAGGTTATATGCGTATTATATACGTATTATATGCAGTTTATATGCGTGTTTTATAAAACAGAAGCAACGCTCATGTCACCAACGATATCAATACAGAAATAATATTGAAACAAAGGCTGTAAATAAAATATAACAGGTATTGTACAAGTTATATGTAGCTGATAAATTGCATTTTATATACAATGAAAAGAATAGAATTGCAGTATAATTTCTCAGTTAGGATTTATCAACAGAACAGATTAATTGTTGATACATACATTGACAGTTGTCCGGAGGTAGGTCATGCAATAAAATAGTCACTTCTCTACGTTTGTTAACTTTCTTGTTTTCGAGAATACATTTGAGTATTAAATAAGAAACATATCCTTCGCTTACAGGAGAATTAGTAGCGGAATAATTAAGTTTTTCCTTCTATCTTTGCATAAAATCCTTTATCTAAAGAATGCATTATGAAGATCACCACATTCACTCTTTGTGTTTTGCTGTCAATGTTGCAATTCACCCTGGCAGCCGAAACAACAGTTTATCCATTCCAAAATACCGGTTTGTCCGACGACAAACGTGTTGACAATCTTCTTTCGTTGATGACAATCGATGAAAAAGTCAATGCCCTTTCTACAAATCTGGGCATTCCCCGCCTGGGCATCCGAAACACCGGACATTCCGAAGGCCTGCATGGTATGGCACTCGGCGGACCTGGAAATTGGGGCGGAATGGAAAGAGGTGTAACTAAAACCTATCCCACTACCACTTTCCCTCAGGCTTACGGACTGGGCGAAACCTGGGATACTGAATTGATCCGGAAAGTTGCCGACATTGAAGCAACAGAAGTGAGGTTTTATGCTCAGAATGCCAACCAACAAAGAGGCGGTATGGTGATGCGGGCTCCGAATGCCGATTTGGCGCGCGATCCCCGCTGGGGACGCACCGAAGAAAGTTACGGCGAGGATGCATTCCTTACTTCGCGACTGACGGTGGCTTTTGTGAAAGGCTTACAAGGTAACGATCCGGGATACTGGAAATCGGCTTCGCTTATGAAGCACTTTATGGCCAACAGCAACGAAGATGGGCGCGACTCCACTTCGTCGGACTTCGACGAGCGCCTTTTCCGCGAATACTATTCCTTCCCATTTTACAAAGGCATTACCGAAGGCGGCTCACGTGCATTTATGGCTTCGTACAATGCATGGAACGGAGTGCCAATGACGATTCATCCGATATTGAAAACAATTACCCGTGACGAATGGGGCAACAACGGTATTATTTGCACCGATGGTGGCGCCCTGAACCTGCTTGTAAAAGCGCACAAAGCTTTCCCAACAATGACTGAAGGTGCTGCTGCTGTAGTGAAAGCATCGGTGGGGCAGTTTCTTGACTTTTTCAAACCCTACATCTACGAAGCTTTGAAAAAAGGCATTTTGACCGAAAAAGACATTGACGATGCTATTCGGGGAAATTTTTATGTAGCGTTAAAACTGGGCTTGCTCGATGCCGACCAAACGAAAGTACCTTACGCCGGCATTGGCGTAACCGATACCGTTTCGCCATGGAATAAACCGGAGGTGAAGGCTTTTGTGCGTGAGGTAACGGCTAAATCGGTAGTCTTGCTGAAAAATTCAAGTCAGTTATTGCCATTCAACAAATCAAAAATCAAATCCATAGCTGTGATCGGACCACGCGCTAACGAAGTGTTGCTCGACTGGTACAGCGGAACGCCACCTTATGCGGTAACAATTTTAGAAGGTATCAAAAATGCCGTTGGAAAAGATGTAGAAGTGCTTTATGCAGCGAGCGATGAGATGGATAAAGCCACCAAAGCAGCACGGAAAGCCGATGTAGCCATTGTTTGCGTCGGCAATCATCCTTATGGAACTGATGCACGCTGGAAAATATCGCCGGTGCCAAGCGACGGTCGCGAAGCAGTCGACCGCAAAGCACTGAGCCTGGAACAGGAAGATTTGGTGAAAGTAGTCATGCAGGCCAATCCCAAAACAGTGATGGTATTGGTGAGCAATTTTCCTTTTGCCATCAATTGGTCGCAGGAAAATGTGCCGGCGATTGTACACCTTACCAACAACAGTCAGGAATTGGGCAACGGACTGGCCGATGTGATTTTTGGAGATATCAATCCTGCCGGACGCACCACACAAACCTGGGTAAAAGATATCACCGACCTGCCACCAATGATGGATTACGATATTCGTCATGGAAGAACTTACCAATATTTTAAAGGGAAGCCACTTTATCCTTTTGGATTTGGCTTGAGCTACACTTCGTTTGAATATTCGAACATGAAAACTTCAAAACCAACGCTTACCGATTCCATTCTTGTTTCTGTAAACGTGAAAAATACTGGAAAACGAGATGGCGATGAAGTGAT
The DNA here is from genome assembly GCA_964390175.1 of uncultured Paludibacter sp. Lineage (GTDB taxonomy): Bacteria > Bacteroidota > Bacteroidia > Bacteroidales > Paludibacteraceae > Paludibacter. The sequence goes on along the minus strand of CAYMHE010000046.1, from coordinate 2,187 downwards.
TCAGCTCTATGTTTCTTACCCCGATTCCAAGGTAGAACGACCACGTCAGCAACTCAAAGGATTCAAACGCGTATTTATCCCCGCAGGGAAAACTGAAACTGTTCAAATTCCATTAAAAGCATCCGATGTAGCGTATTGGAACGTAGAAAAACATGCTTTTGTAGTAGAAAAAGGGAAACTAAAGTTGATAATTGGTAGTTCGTCGACTGATATTAAACAAACAAAAATATTACCCCTAACCCCTAAAGGGGAATAAGATACACTATAACGATTTCAGTAATAAAACAATAGTTTTTTAAATTCAATAACCGAACTCCCAATTCCCCCCTTCGGGGGTTAGGGGGCTTTTAAATTCAATCATGAAAAAACAAATTATTC
>CAYMHE010000046.1:0-1709 GCA_964390175.1 uncultured Paludibacter sp. | reverse complement strand
CCCCCTTCGGGGGTTAGGGGGCTTTTAAATTCAATCATGAAAAAACAAATTATTCCCGCTTTGCTTTTGTTGGCTTGCAGCTGTTTGCAGCCACTTGTAGCACAACAGAAACGACTTCTCGGCGATCCTGTGGATATGAGTCTCGACTTTAAGGACTTTCACAACACCTTTTTCTTTGCCGATAAATTGGCCAGTTTCGATCCGGCAACTGCCAAAGGAAAGATTAGCTGGAAACGTTCGTCGCTTTACACGCGTCAGGCCTTTGATGTAAATACAATCCTGCCACAGGATTTAAAGATGCTCGACTTCCCCGGTGAGGCCTACCAACAAAATCCGGAACTTGGTTTTACAGTGGATTTTATTACGCCCCGAACCTTGCGCATCCGCATGCTGACAACTCCCGTGGAACCAAAACCTTTCGATTCGCCCATGTTAGTGAAAGAGCCGGGCAAGGACAGTTCGTGGAAATACGCCAAAACAAAAACCGGGCATACCTACACCAGTGCGTTTGGAAAATTGCTGATAGAAGAAAATCCGTTCCGTATTGTGCTGATGGATGCCAGAGGTAACCGCCTGACCGACACATGGCGCTGGAATGATAACGATTCATCGCAGGTAAAAATTCTCCCTTTCAATTTTATTAAAAAAGGAGTGGACAATAGTCGCGAGATAAATCCGGTATTCTCCTTGTCGCCCAACGAAAAGATTTTCGGTTGCGGTGAGTCATTCACCAAGCTGGACAAACGCGGACAAAAAGTCAACCTTTTTGTTACCGACCCACAAGGCCCCGAAACGGATGCGATGTACAAACCCATTCCGTTCTTTATGAGTAACCGTGGTTATGGTATGTTTATGCATACATCAGCACCTGTTACCTGCGATTTTGGAAATACCTATGTGGGTGCCAATAAACTTTTTATGGGAGACGAGACCCTGGATTTATTCGTTTTTGTGGGAGAGCCCAAAGATATTTTGAATGAGTATACCGAAATTACCGGAAAAGCACAAATGCCTCCGCTTTGGTCGTTCGGAACATGGATGAGCCGCATTACTTATTTTGCACAAAAAGAAGGATACGAGGTGGCAGCTAAGTTGCGTGAGAATAAAATTCCTTCGGATGTGATTCACTTCGATACCGGCTGGTTCGAAACCGATTGGCAATGCGATTACAAATTTGCACCATCGCGTTTTTCCGATCCTCAAAAGATGATCAACGATTTGAAAAAGGATGGTTTCCATATTTCGTTGTGGCAGTTGACTTATTTTACACCAAAAAATAAATTTTTTCCAGAAATTATTGATAAAAATCTACATGTAAAGAATACGAAAGGCGAAATGGCCTACGAAGATGCTGTGCTTGACTTCTCGAATACCAACACCGTGAAATGGTACCAGGAGAAACTGGCCGGACTGCTCAAAATGGGCGTTGGAGCCATAAAAGTAGACTTTGGCGAGGCAGCTCCGCTGGAAGGCGTTTACGCTTCAGGGCATGGTGGTTGGTACGAACATAATCTCTACCCATTGCGCTACAACAAAGCGGTGGCAGATATTACCAAAGCTACCAACAACGAAAATATTATCTGGGCGCGCAGCGCGTGGGCCGGCAGTCAACGTTACCCCTTGCATTGGGGCGGTGATGCTGCCAACAAAGATGTAGCTATGGAGTCACAATTGCGGGGTGGTTTGTCCTTTGGCTTGAGCGGCTTCTC
>CAYMHE010000045.1:0-21820 GCA_964390175.1 uncultured Paludibacter sp. | reverse complement strand
GTGAAAATGTTAGCCGACCATGCCTGATGTGCTGATGCTCCAAGACCAATGAGTAAAACAGGAACCCAGAAAGCAAAATTACCAAGGGCCGAAATATGTCCGAAGGGTTGTGCCAACAATACCAAAAGCGGGACAAACGCAATAATCAGCATGGCACGCATTCGGCCTGCATACGGATTCATTCCTCTGTTGATAAATAAGGTAGGGAATTTTCCGCCAAAAACCGAACCGAAAACAGTAATGGTGTACAATACTCCGATAGGTAAAGCTACTTCGGAAGGCGACATTCCATACTCTGCTTTTAAATAAGCCGGAGTCCAGAAAAGGAAAAACCACCAAACGCCATCAGTCATAAATTTACCAAAAGCAAATGCCCAGGTTTGTTTAAACTTCAGCGCTTGTCCGAATGTCATTTTCTTTACTGCCACTGTCTCATCAGCAGTTACCTTGTCAGTAATGTCATCCTGATTGATATAGGCTCTTTCGACATCATTTACCTTTTTATTGGTTTCAATTGGTTTGTAAAAAATGAGCCATGCACCTAGCCAAAGGAATCCTACAGCCCCAATTACAAGGAAAGCCGTTTCCCAACCCCACGCTTCGGCCATAAAAGGCACGGTCATAGGCGCTAAAATAGCACCTACATTGGCACCCGAGTTGAAAACACCTGTTGCAAAGGCGCGGTCGCGTTTCGGGAAGTACTCTGCTGTAGCTTTTATGGCTGCAGGGAAGTTAGCCGATTCGCCAAATGCCAATAAAATACGTGCAATAACAAACATACTTACACTCACCAACGAAATTGTAGCTACAATTTCTCCGCTGGCATTGGTTAAGCCTGCGGCGTCAGGAATTCCGGTCCACCACTCGGTAGCCAATCCGCACAGTGCATGAAGCATGGCTGCTACCGACCATACTGCTATGGCCCAGGCATAACCTTTGCGTGTCCCTAGTTTATCTACAAATCTTCCTGCAAATAACATTGAAATTGCATAAGCCAGCGAGAAGATAGCGGTAATGGTACCGTAGTCACTATCTGTCCAATGAAATTCATCGGCCAGAATAGGTTGTAAGAGAGACAAAACCTGACGGTCGAGATAGTTGATTGTTGTTGCAAAAAACAGCAACGTACAAATCGTCCATCTGTACTGAGTCATTTTTTCGTTGATTTTTCCAATTGTACTCATAGATTATTTTTTGATTTTTTTGATGATTTCTAACGCATTGCTGCAAAGTTGGGTGATACCAGCCCAGTCGCCTGTTTTTATCATGTCGGCAGGGAAAAGGTTCGAACCCATGCCCACGCAGGTAACTCCCGCATCGAACCATGTTTTGAGGTTGGCTTCTTCGGGTTTCACGCCGCCGGTAACCATTAAGTTCGACCATGGCATTGGCGCTTTCAGTCCTTTTACAAAGCCCGCTCCCAATACATCGCCCGGGAATACTTTGCAAATATCGCAACCAGCTTCCTGTGCAAAGCCAACTTCCGAAACAGAACCACAGCCCGGGGCATAAGGCACCAGTCGACGGTTAGCCACTTTGGCCACATCCGGATTAAAGAGTGGTCCTACAATGAAGTTGGCACCCAGTTGCAGGTAAAGCGAAGCTGTAGGTGCATCAACGATAGACCCAATACCCATAATCATTTCGGGACATTCTTTGGATGCATATTTCACTAATTCGCCAAACACTTCGTGTGCAAATTCGCCGCGGTTTGTAAATTCGAAAACGCGTACACCACCTTCATAACAGGCTTTCACTACCTGTTTGGCTATTTCTATATCGCTGTGATAAAAAACAGGTACCATACCGGTTTCTTTCATAGCTGTCATTACCTGAATTTTTGAAAATTTCATATTTTATATATACAATTTAAAGATTTACAATTTACAATTGGTAGAAGAAAACTTTTTACAATTGATGAATTGTGCATTTTATTTTTTTTAGTAATAATTGATTGTGTGATGATTGCCAGAAGTTCTTTGGTTTCTTTTTTCAGTTCTAATAGAAGTTCCGGTTTTATTAATTCAACATCGGATATAACTTCAATCCAGTATTCAGTTTCATCAAGCTCTTCTTCAACAATTTTAAGTTTGTTGACAAAGTCTTTATCAGATTTAGCTCTGCAGGCAGCCCTGTAATTTGCTCCAGGCGAAGTTCCTGAACGAACAATCTGTGCTCCAATTGCCCTACCTGAAATTGTATTTGGCATTTTATCCACCATTTTGATGATTCTGCCTGAGAACTTTCTGAATCTGAGTTTTAGCTCATCCGAAGTCATAGTAATTTACAATTTAAAAATTCACGATTTACAAACTAAAGATTAATATTTGAGTTGTTTATATATAGAAATTTAATTCATTCAATTGTCAATTGTACATTTTTAAATTGCACATTAACCTTGTATTTTGCTAAAGCACAATTTTCTTTCGTCCAATTGCAAATTGTACATTTTTAAATTGTACATTCTTTTATCGTTGTACTCTTCCGCTGGCATCACCTCCTGCCAAAGCTTCAACTTCTTCTATCGAAACAAGGTTGAAATCCCCGTTCACGGTATGTTTCAGTGCCGAAGCAGCTACAGCAAATTCCAATGCTTCGCCCTGGTTTGGCTTTGTTAATAAGCCATGGATCACACCACCGGAGAAAGAGTCGCCACCACCTACACGGTCGATGATCGGATTGATATCGTAACGTTTCGAGGTGTAAAATTCCTTTCCGTCGTAAATCATGGCTTTCCAACCATTGTGGCTGGCCGAGAAGGATTCGCGCAAAGTAGAGATCACATATTTAAAGTCAAACTCTTTGGCCATTTGCATAAAAATGCCTTTGTAGCCTTCGGCATCGGTATGTCCGCCTTCCACATCGGCGTCGGGTTTGAATCCTAAGCAAAGTTCAGCATCTTCTTCGTTCCCGATACATACATCTACATATTGCATTAACGGACGCATGATGGATTGTGCTTTTTCCTTTGTCCAGAGTTTTTTGCGGAAATTTAAATCTACTGAAACAGTTACTCCATGACGTTTTGCTGCTTCACAAGCTAATTTTGTTAATTCGGCAGCCGAGTCGGAGATGGCAGGGGTAATGCCCGACCAGTGAAACCAATCGGCACCTTGCATGATGGCATCGAAATCGAAATCAGCAATACCTGCTTCGGCAATAGCCGAGTGGGCACGGTCGTAAATCACCTTACTTGGTCGCATCGAAGCACCTGTTTCAAGATAATAGATACCAACGCGGTCGCCTCCACGTGCAATGAAATCGGTTTTAACACCATATTTGCGCAATGCATTGACGGCCGACTGTCCGATTTCGTGTTTTGGCAGTTTTGATACAAAATAGGCATCGTGCCCGTAGTTGGCACAACTCACGGCAACATTTGCTTCTCCACCTCCATATACAACATCAAATACATCCGACTGAACAAAACGTGTGCTACCCGGTGTTGACAAACGGAGCATAATTTCTCCTAATGTTACAATTTTTTTACTCATTGTTTTTTTGTAATATATAAATTATTTAAAATTGGTCGACCAAAAATAGTACTTTATTTTTATATGCACAAAATTAGACCAATCATTTTATAATAATGTCTATTTTTTGATTAAGAATGTGTTCTTATTGATCAAAATCAGAATTTAAAGAAGTTTTTAGCATTGTTGTAGCTGATATCTTCCACCATTTTTCCAATAAAATCCAGTTCCTGATGTGGTAATAGTCCCATTTCAACATCATTACCGATTAAATTACACAAGGTGCGACGGAAATACTCATGACGCGGGTAGGAGAGGAAGCTGCGCGAATCGGTGAGCATTCCTACGAACCGGCTCAACAGACCAAGTACTGACAGAGAATTCATTTGTCTTTCCATGCCTTCTTTTTGATCGAGAAACCACCATCCCGAACCAAACTGCATTTTTCCGGCTACAGTTCCGTCCTGGAAGTTGCCAATCATTGTGGCTATCATTTCATTGTCGGCCGGATTCAGGTTATAGAGAATTGTTTTTGTAAGTTTGTTTTGTACATCGAGTCGGTTAAGGAATTTCGACATGGACTTGGCGGTGTTGAAAGTTCCGATCGAATCGAAGCCGGTATCGGCGCCCAACTTGTTGAAAAGGCGGGTATTGTTGTTGCGGATAGCACCATAATGGAATTGTTGTGTCCAGCCTTTTTCCCAATCCATTTCGGCAAAAATCACGAGCATTGCCGATTTGAATTTGAGCACTTCTTCGTGGGTTAATTCTTTTCCTCCGTATATTTTATTGAAAATTGATTTAATTTCGGTTTCGGTGTAATCCTCGGCATAAAACTCTTCGATACCATGGTCGGATAACTTGCAGCCCTGAGCGGCAAAAAAATCCTGACGTTTGCGCAAAGCCAAAATCATTTCATCGAAAGTAGAAATACTTATTTCAGATACTTCGGACAATTGCTCTACATATGCGCGGAACGAAGCAGCATCCTCCACAGCCATGGCTTTGTCGGGACGCCAGGTGGGCAACATTTTTACTTCAAAACCATCTTCTTTTGTTTTGATATGATGTTCGAGAGAATCAATAGGGTCATCGGTAGTGCAAACTGCTTCCACATTGTACCTGCGCATCATGTTACGTGCCGAGTATTCGGGAGTTTGCAATTTTGCAGTACATTCGTCGTAAATATCTCGTGCAGTTTTAGGCGAAAGAAGTTTTTCTACACCAAAACCGGTTTTAAGTTCCAGATGTGTCCAGTGATATAGCGGGTTTCGCATTGTATAAGGCACTGTTTCGGCCCATTTTTCAAATTTTTCCCAGTCCGAAGTGTCTTTCCCTGTGCAGTATTTTTCGTCTATCCCGTTGGTACGCATGGCGCGCCATTTATAATGATCGCCACCCAACCATATTTCGGTAAGTGATTTAAACTGATGATCGTTGGCCACCATCGATGGAATTAAATGACAATGATAGTCAATGATTGGTTGCTTTGCTGCATGCTGGTGATAGAGCTGCTGAGCTGTTTCTGTTTGCAGTAAAAAATTTTCGTCTAAAAAGTTTTTCATGAGCGTATCTGTTTCAAAATATTAATATACGATTTTTGGGAAAATTATACTTATTTATTCTTTCACTTTTATTGAAAAATGGGTTTTTTAGGGCCATCTTTTCTAAAAATAGGGTTCAAAAACATGTTATAAAATATATTTTCGACCCTTTTTTGGGAAGATAAAATTGTAAGTCTGGTTTTATGTTGTTGATAATTAGTTTGATAGTTAGTTTTTGTCTTGTGTTTTTATTCTCCGTGTTCGCCCACGAAGATACAAAAAACTTTGATTTTACAAAATATGTTGTATTTTTGCAGTATATTTTTTCTGTGTACGCACACGAAATTATTAATTTTTGATATGAAAAACCAAAACACAAAAATAAGAATAAAAGATATAGCCACAATGGCCGGTGTATCCGAAGGTACAGTGGACCGTGTGTTGCATGAGCGGGGCGAGGTGTCCGAAAAAAGCCGCGAGGCGGTTCAGAAGGTACTGGATGAGATCAATTATTCGCCTAATTTGTTGGCACGCTCGCTGGCTTCAAAGAAACATTATCATTTCGCTTGCCTGATTCCAATGCACAAAGCCACTGATTATTGGGAAAGTGTTGAAAAGGGTTTCAGTCAGGCTGCGATTGATTATTTACATTATAATATTCATATAGAGCGAAAATACTTCAATCAGTTTGATGCCAATTCGTTTGTGGATGTATCGAAAGCCCTGATTAAAAGTCAACCAGATGCAGTGATTATGGCGCCGATCTTCAGAGACGAAACATTGGCTTTTACGAGAGAACTCCAGCAGCTTGAAATTCCGTTTTCGTTTATCGATTCGATGATTGAAGATGCTGATTTTCTTACATATTATGGGCAAAATTCTTTTCAGAGTGGTTATATAGCTGCCAAATTACTTCTGAACTCCTTGCCCGATGCTGCACAGGTGCTTGTGTTGCGTACCAACAGAAAAGGAGCTGTTTCCAATCAAACCATTGCCCGTATCAATGGCTTTATGAGTTTTGTGTCCGAAAGTAAGCTTTCGAATATCGAACTTATTCATCTTGAAATGAGCGACGAAAACGAAGATGCCAATCGTGAAATTCTCAGCGATGTTTTTTCGAAAAATACAAACATAAAAGCGGCTATAACGTTTAATTCAAGGGTGTATCGGTTGGCCAATCACCTTGAAACACTACAACATGCCGATGTGAGATTGATTGGTTATGACTTGCTCCAGAAAAACGTTGACTACCTGAAACAGGGTGTTGTTTCTTATCTTATAGCACAACGTCCGGAGAAACAGGCTTATTTCACAATAAGAGATATGTGTGCCAAATTAATACAGAAACAGAGTATTACCAAGATTAATTATGTACCTATTGATATATTAATAAAAGAAAACATTGAAGACTATATGCAGTTTGGTGAATGAAGCAGCCTGCAATAGACAGAATAGAATTTTGAGTACGCAAAAAATCAATACAGAGAAACGAAAATATAACAAGTAAATTTATATCATCATGAAATTAGGAAAATACAGTATCGGTGTGGGCGACAGATTTTCGCACCAGGGTGTTGCACAACTGCGAGCCATAATGAAAGCCAACGAAACAGGGCTCGAAATAAGTCCCGTTTGGAATAAATCTAATCGTGAACACATTTATGTACACTCACATCCGGCTGATGTACGCAAAGAGGCTGATGCTGCTGTAACACAATTAGGCTACAAAGGTCTCTATTTTGTTGATGCCGATCATATTAATTTGTCAACGGTGGCTCCCTTTGTTGAAACAGCCGATTTTTTCACACTCGACGTAGCAGCATTTATCGGAAAACCAAGCACCGAAGCCGATGTGGCTGCTTTTGTGGCTTCGTGCGAAAAGTACATGGGAGAGCTCTCTATCCCTGGAATGGAAAAACCGCTGCACATTAGCAAAGAAATGCTTGAAGGCATAGCCTCAAAATTTTTAGCTGCTACTCAACAGGCATCTGAAATTTATAAATACCTTGTTGAAAACAAAGGTGTTGGTAATTTCATTACAGAAGTATCGATGGATGAAGTGGAAACCCCTCAAACACCCATTGATATGCTTTTTATCCTTAAAATGTTAGCCGATAAGGGAGTGCCGGCACAAACCATTGCACCAAAATTCACTGGTCGATTCAATAAAGGGGTTGACTACCGTGGAGATTTGAAACAATTTGCCCGTGAATTTGAAGAAGATGTATTGGTCATTGATTATGCAGTAAAAGAATTTGGATTACCCGAAGAACTGAAACTAAGTATTCACTCCGGTAGCGATAAATTCTCCATCTACCCGATTATGGCCGATGTAATTCATAAATACGATAAGGGATTGCATATTAAAACTGCCGGAACTACATGGCTCGAAGAAGTTATAGGTCTGGCAGTGGCTGGTGGCGAAGGATTGGACCTTGCAAAACAGATTTATGCTAATTCTTTCAACCGCAGCGAAGAACTTTGTGCTCCTTATGCCGATGTTATCGATATTGACAATGCGCAGTTGCCTTCGGTAGAAGAGGTAAATACATGGACAAGCGAAAAGTTTGCCAATACCCTGCGCCATATTCCGGGACACGCTGATTATAATTCAAATTTCCGTCAGCTGATTCATGTTGCCTATAAAGTGGCAGCCGAAATGGGCGAAACGTATACAGGCTTGCTCGAAAAGTATGAAGATATCGTAGGAAATTGCGTAGAAGAGAATATTTACGAACGCCATTTGAAACGCTTGTTTAATCTGTAAAATATCAAAAAAAAGATTTGGGCTAATACTCAGGCCGGGGCAGAACTCAAAGAGTGAAAATAAGCTTAAGTTTAATTTTTAAAATTCAATATTATGAGTAATCTTTTTGATGTAAAAGACAAGGTAATGGTCATTACCGGAGGTGGCGGTGTTTTAGGTCGGGGTATGACTGAATATATGTGTTCGCAGGGCGTAAAAGCTGCCATTATCGATCGTTGCCGCGATGCCGGACGGAATCTTGAAAAGGAATTACATGATAAAGGCTATATTGCCAAAAGCTATTGTTCCGATGTACTTGATAAAGAAGCGCTGGAAGCTACAGCGAATGAAATCATAGCCGATTTCGGCCAGGTGGATATATTGGTGAATGCAGCGGGTGGAAATATGGCAGGCGCTACAATTGGGCCTGACAGTACCATTTTCGATCTCGAAATAGATGCTTTTCGCAAGGTTGTCGATCTGAATTTGTTTGGCACAGTGTTGCCCACCATGGTTTTTGCTAAATTTATGGTAGAAAAAGGCAAAGGGAGCATCATCAATATTTCTTCCGAATCTGCTCTTCGTCCGCTGACGCGTGTTGTGGGATATGGCGCTTCAAAAGCTGCTGTCACCAATTTTACTAAATATATGGCAACAGAACTGGCCACAAAATTTGGCGAAGGACTTCGTGTCAATGCTATGGCGCCCGGCTTTTTCCTGACGGAACAAAACCGTACTTTGATGACCAACCCTGACGGATCACTTACTGCCCGCGGACATTCGATCATTGCTCATACTCCGTTCGGTCGATTTGGAAACCCTGATGAACTGTTCGGTACACTACATTGGTTGTCGAGCGATGCATCTAAATTTGTTACAGGCACGCTCACCGTTATTGATGGTGGGTTTGATGTATTTTGTATATAAAACTTGTCCCCTGACCCCCTAAAGGGGAAAGGTGTGCAGAATATCTTTTATTTTTTATTAAATTACTCAAAAAGTGCTACCCACAAATTCCCCCTTCAGGGGGTTAGGGGGCAGATATATATTATGATTGAATTAAAAAAAGACACAAAATATGCCCTGATGGTGGCTACCTCGATGGGCGTTCGTATTACGCCGGTGAACGGACAGCCTGTTCACAGCAGTAAATTATTCGAAATGGAAGTTTCGAGTGCAGAAACCAACGTAGCAAGTATTTCATCTTATTTGGGCTTGCCGGTTAAAGTGCTGACTACTTTTGTAAAAGACAGTCCTATAGCGCAAATGATAAAGAATAATCTTCGTGCCCGGAATATGGATTACGAAGGCGTGGAAGTTCCTCAGGGCAATCCCTGGGGTTATCGTCACCAATTTAATATTGCCGATAGTGGTTTTGGAACACGTGGACCGCGTGTATTGAACGATCGCGCCGGTGAAGTTGGTCGCACGCTGAATGTGAAGGATTTTGATCTGGAACGTATTTTCGTACAGGAAGGTGTTCAGATTCTGCATCTTTCGGGCTTAATTGGTGCACTATCGGTTGAAACAAGCGAATTCTGTCTGGAACTGGCTCGTTATGCTAAAAAAACAGGCACGCGTATTTCCTTCGATTTAAACTATCGCGCTTCGTTTTGGAAAGGACGCGAGAAGGAATTACGTGATATTTTTACTGAAATTGCATCTGTTTCGGATATTTTGATTGGTAACGAAGAAGATTTTCAACTCTGTTTGGGAATAAAAGGTCCTGAAGCCGGCGGTAAAGGTATTGAAGCTGAAATTGAAGGTTTCAAAGGAATGATTGGTCGCGTAAAAGCGGCATTTCCTCATGCTTCTGTTTATGCCACCACACTGCGCGAAGTTGTTAGCGTAAACGAACATTTGTGGGGCGCCATCATGTTAGAGGAAGAAAACTGGCATGTAATTATGCCACGCAAAATCAATGTACTCGACCGTATCGGTGGTGGTGATGGATTTGTGGGCGGACTGCTTTACGCTATTCTGAAAGGCTGGGAACCTGATACATGGCCAAAATTCGGTTGGGCTTCAGGCGCATTGGCCACCACTTTCCTTACCGACTACGCACAACCTGCCGACGAAGACATGGTTTGGAGTATCTGGGGAGGAAATGCAAGGGTGAAAAGATAAACATATTTACGATTGAACTATTTACAATTTACGATTTATTACCGTGGATTATGACGAGTGATGAACTTAAAAAGAGATTGAAGTTATTCGCATTGCGAATAATAAAATTATCGGAAAGTTTGCCAAATAACAAAACAGGGAATGCTTTGGGTAATCAGATTATACGCTCAGGTACATCTCCAGGAGCTAATTATCGTTCAGCTTGTCTTGGTAAATCAGATAAAGATTTTCTGAATAAATTGAAAATGGTTGAAGAAGAATTAGATGAGACATTATACTGGCTCGAATTAATTGTTGAATCAGGATTAGTTAAACATGATCTTCTTGATGGTTTAATGAAAGAAAATCAGGAACTATTGAATATTATTGTAAGTTCAATTAAAACAATGAAAAACAAGTTAAATTCGAAATAGTTAATGAATTCTTATTAAATGGTCAATTGTAAATAAATTTTATGTAAATTGGATTAATATTTAAATTGTAAATAGTAAATAGTTAAATTGTAAATCAATATTATGCTCTACTACGAAATAGGTTCAACAAAACTGGATCTTAATTCAGAAGACCTGAAAAAAGGTCTTTTTGAAGCGTTAGAAAAAATGGGGAAGAAGCACAAGGTGCTTGCTATTCCTCCTGATTATACACGTCTGCCAAGCAGGGCGGGAGAGTTGACTGAATTTGCATGGCAGTTTTATGGTGATGCTCTGACAGATGTTTTGCCTGCTTTGGGAACGCATTCTCCGATGACAGAACACCAGATTTCGCATATGTTTGGTACTTTACCGGCTTCGTTGATTCGTGAGCACGATTGGCGAAATGATGTGGTAACGGTTGGTACCGTACCTGCCGAATTTGTGAAAGAAGTATCGGGTGGTGCTGTCGAATTTCCATGGCCAGCGCAGGTCAATAAATTGCTTGTCGAAGGTGATTTTGATCTTATATTGTCTATCGGGCAGGTAGTTCCACACGAAGTGGTGGGAATGGCCAATTACAATAAAAATATTTTTGTAGGCACCGGTGGTGTCGAAGGCATCAACAAAAGCCATTTTGTAGGCGCTGCTTATGGTATGGAACGTATGATGGGTCATGCCGATACTCCGGTGCGTCGCATTTTTAATTATGCTTCGGAGTACTTTACCAAGCATTTACCTATTGTTTATGTACAAACGGTTGTAGGTCTCGATAAAAAAGATGGCATTGTGAAAACACGTGGTATGTTTATCGGAGATGATTATGAAGTGTTTGATAAAGCAGCTCAACTGGCACTTTTGGTGAATTTCGATTTATTAGAAAAGCCATTGAAAAAGATTGTAGTTTATCTTGATCCTACCGAATTCAAGAGTACATGGTTGGGGAATAAATCGGTGTATCGTACCCGCATGGCCATTGCAGACGAAGGTGAGCTTATTATTCTGGCTCCGGCGCTGAAAGAGTTTGGTGAAGACAAAGAAATTGATCGACTGATTCGGAAATACGGATATTTTGGAACACCACAGACTTTGAAGGCCTGTGATGAGAACGAAGAATTGCGGAATAACCTTAGTGCAGCTGCACATTTAATCCATGGCTCATCCGAAGGACGTTTTAGTATTACTTATTGTCCGGGCAAGGATCCTGAAAACCTTACTCGAGCCGAAATAGAAAGTGTCGGATTCAATTATGCTGACATTGATGAGGTATCAGCCAAATATGATCCGAAAAAACTTCGCGATGGCTACTGCATTATGCCCGATGGAGAAGAAATTTTTTATATTTCCAATCCGGCTTTAGGGCTCTGGGCTTTCAAGGACAAATTTAAATATTAATTTATTAGAAACAAAGTGTTGATTAATTGGGGAATAATCGGTTGTGGAAATGTTACGGAGTTGAAAAGTGGTCCGGCATTTAACAAGGTGGAACATTCACGTTTGGTGGCTGTGATGCGCCGGAACGCAACACTTGCCGAAGATTATGCAAAGCGGCATGGCGTGCCAAAATTTTATTCGGACGCCACAGCACTTATTAACGATCCGGAGATCAATGCGGTGTATATCGCTACGCCACCCGATACGCATGCTTCGTATGCTATTCAGGCCATGAGAGCCGGTAAAGCAGTGTATGTAGAGAAACCTATGGCGCGAAATTATGCGGAATGTAGTGAGATGATTCGTGTTTCGGAGGAAACCGGTCAACCGTTATATGTGGCTTATTACCGACGTACGCTGGCGATGTTTCTGAAAGTAAAGGAGCTAATCGATACAGAAGCGATAGGGAAACCTTTAACTGTAAATATCCGGCTTTATAAGCCTTATGGTGAGAATGACCGCTTTCCCGAACGTCAACACTGGCATGTGAATCCTGAAATTGGCGGTGCCGGTCATTTTTACGATTTGGCTTCGCACCAGTTTGATTATCTGGATTTTGCATTTGGACCGATAACTCAGGTAACTGGAATGGCAAGTAACATTGCCGGCTATTATCCGGCCGAGGATACAGTTTCAGCTGTTTTTAGTTTTGCATCGGGCGTTACAGGTACAGGAAGCTGGAGTTTTGTGGTGGATAAACAATCGGAAGAAGATAGTATTGAAATTATTGGTACAAAAGCGAAGATTAAATTTCCCTGTTTCGACAAAGGAGATTTGGAAGTAATTTCTGAAATGCGAACCGAAAAGTTTAGTTTTCAAAATCACGAAAATATTTCGTTTTACCTTATCGAACAGGTTGTGGGAGCTTTACTGGGTAAAAACGAATGTGTCAGTACCATATATTCGGCTGCCCGAACCAGTTTTGTGTTGGAAGAAATTGTAAAATCATATTACAAAAAAGAACAAAAAAAATAAGAATCCCTTTCTGTGAAGGGTAAGTGCCTATGAAAATAATTATTGACGATAAGATACCTTATATCCGCGGTGCATTTGAAGATGTGGCGGAAGTTATTTATTTGCCCGGATCGAAAACGACGGCCGAAATAGCTAAAAATGCCGATGCTATTGTGACGCGTACCCGTACCATCTGTAACGAAAAATTACTGGCTGGCTCATCGGTAAAGTTTATTGCTACAGCCACCATTGGTTACGACCATATCGATACAGATTATTGCGATGCTGCGGGAATTAAATGGACCAATGCGCCGGGCTGCAATTCCAAATCGGTGGAGCAATACATTGCTTCCGCGCTTATGGTGTTGGCCGAAACTAAAAAGCTCAAATTGAAAGATTTGTGTATCGGCATTGTTGGGGTGGGCAATGTAGGAAGTAAGGTGGCAAAGATTTGCGAAATTTTTGGAATGAAAGTGTTGCTCAATGATCCACCACGCGAGAGGGCAGAAAGGTCAGATAAATTCGTGAGCCTTGAAACTATAAAAAACGAAGCCGATATTATCAGTTTGCATGTTCCGTTAAATATTAAAGGCGAAGATGCTACTTTTCATATGGGAAACGAAAGCTTTTTTAGCGCATTAAAAAAGAGACCTGTGTTAATTAATTCATGTCGTGGAGAGGTGATTAAAACCGATGCAGTAAAAAAGGCATTGAAAACAAAACAGCTTTCATCTTTTGTTTGCGATTGTTGGGAAAATGAACCGGATTTAGATCTTGAGCTGTTGGAAATGACCGAAATAGCTACGCCTCATATAGCAGGTTATTCTAAAGATGGAAAAGCAAAAGGGACATTGATGAGTGTGCTTGCTATAAGTGATTTTTTTGGTCTGGGCCTGAACAATTGGCAGCCTTCAGGGGTTGAATTACCGACGAATCCTATCATCGAAATTGATGGCGAAGGAATGAATGAACAGGAAGTTTTTTCAAAAGCTATTCTTCATACTTACGATATTCGGCACGATGACAAACTGTTGAGATTATCTCCCGAACACTTTGAACAACAAAGAGGAGATTACCCCACACGCAGAGAGTTTCAGGCTTTTACAATTCGAACACAGCGTGTGGAAGAAAAAACATTGGAAAAATTAGAATTATTGGGATTTAATGTCTCCTGAATTCTCCTGAAAAAGGATATTTAGAGAAAGCTTCCCAAAAAAAATATTAAAAGTAAAAATTATTATTAATCAATTAAAATCTCTGATAGTTCCCATTTTAAGGAATTGAGAGAGCTTATCATTATGAAACAAAAAGCAGATATTGGATTAATTGGTTTGGCCGTAATGGGCGAAAACCTGGTGCTGAACATGGAAAGCAAAGGCTTTACTGTTGCAGTTTATAATCGTACAGTCGAAAAAGTAGATAAATTTGTTGGTGGACGTGGAGCCGGAAAAAACTTTATCGGAGCACATTCCATTAAAGATCTTTGCGATTCGCTGGAAAAACCACGAAAAGTAATGATGCTTGTAAAAGCAGGTAAAGCTGTAGATGACTTTATCGAACAACTTCTTCCGCATTTGGAACCGGGCGATATTATTATCGATGGTGGAAATACTCATTTTCCTGATACCATCCGACGTACCAAATACGTAGAAAGCAAAGGTTTGTTGTATGTAGGTACAGGCGTTTCGGGAGGCGAAGAAGGTGCACTTCTTGGTCCATCGATGATGCCGGGCGGATCGCCTGCAGCATGGCCAGCCGTAAAAGAAATTTTTCAGGCGGTAGCGGCTAAAGTTGATGATGGAACGCCTTGCTGCGATTGGGTTGGCGAAGGCGGTGCCGGTCACTTTGTGAAAATGGTACACAATGGTATAGAATATGGTGATATGCAAATCATTAACGAGGCTTATCAGGTAATGAAAGATTTACTTGGATTGACTGCAGACGAACAGCATGAAGTATTCAAAGAGTGGAACAAAGGTGATCTGGATTCGTATCTGATTGAAATTACACGCGATATTCTGGCAGTAAAAGACGAAGATGGTTCTCCATTGGTTGAAAAAATTCTGGACACAGCGGGTCAGAAAGGAACAGGAAAATGGACAGGTGTCTCGGCACTCGACTTAGGTATTCCTTTGACGCTGATTGGCGAGTCGGTATTTGCACGTTGTTTGTCGGCGCAGAAGGACATTCGTGTGAAAGCATCCAAAGAAATCAGTGGCCCGGCGGTGAACTTTACCGGCGACAAAAAGCAAATGATTGATGACCTGAAAGATGCTTTGTTTGGCGCTAAGATTATTTCGTATGCACAGGGCTATAACCTGATGATGGAAGCGGCTAAAGAATACGGCTGGAACCTGAATTACGGTGGCATTGCTTTGATGTGGCGTGGTGGTTGTATTATTCGTTCTACTTTCTTAGGTGATATCAAAAAAGCTTTCGATGTCAACCCAACACTCGAAAATCTGTTACTCGATCCATATTTCAAAGACATAGTTGAAAAAGCACAGGCTGGATGGCGTCGTGTTTGTGCTACTGCACTGACCAATGGTATTCCTGTTCCGGCACTTACTTCGGCGCTTTGCTACTTCGATGGTTTGCGCAGCGAACGTTTGCCTGCCAACCTGTTGCAGGCACAGCGCGACTACTTCGGAGCGCATACTTACGAACGCATCGACAAACCACGCGGTGAATTTTTCCATACCAACTGGACAGGTCGTGGTGGTGATACTGCTTCTACAACTTATGTTGTGTAAACTGTAGACTAACAATGTTTTAAAAGGCTGATTCGATTTTACGAATCAGCCTTTTTTAGTCTTTTTATAGCCTTCAGGCAAAATTCCTGTTATGGTGTTTCAATTATTCCGTCTTTGTATTTTGCAAAACGACCTTTTTCTCTTGGGTACACCATATCGTCGCGTTCCCAGGGCCAGCCACCGAATTCAGTGGCGCGGTAATCGGCAAAAGCCTTGTGAATTTCGGCTTCGGTGTTCATTACAAATGGGCCATACTGAACTACTGGTTCGTTGATGGGTTTGCCCTGTAAGAGTAAAAGATAAGCATCTGTATTTCCGTTTTTTAATGTTGTTTCTTTGTCTGTGTTTATCTCAAACGAGTGCTGTGCCTTTATCTCCTGTCCATCTGCTTCCAATGTAGTGCCCCGGTAAAAATAAAGTGTACGTTTAGTAGCCATTGCTACTGCTGGTAGTGTCCATTCAGCATCAGCCTGAATTTTTATAATCCAGATAGCCACCTCGTTCTCGGGCGAAGCAGCCCAGGAGTCGGGTGCAGGTGTGGGTGAACTTACTTCAGCAATACTGCCTGCAATTAACTTTACGTCGGTTCGTCTACCGTTTTTATCCTCAGTTTTGTAGATCGGTATTTGCTCGTTCCATAACATCTTAAAATGAGGTTCGGCAAACTTTTTATAACTGGGGAGGTTGATCCATACCTGAAAGAGTTCAAGCGGGTTTTCTTTTTCTGTTTCGATCAAAGGAAACATTTCGCTGTGTTGAAGTCCTCTCCCGGCGGTCATCCACTGCACATCTCCCATGCCATAACGCCCGGCTTGTCCCCACGAATCGGCATGATCCACAATGCCTTCGAGCACTATAGTTACAGTTTCGAAACCTCGATGCGGATGAACGGGAAAACCCGGAATTGTTTGTCCGTGATACATACGCCAACCATCTTTTATTTGAAAATCCTGTCCTATATTGCGTCCGGCTAGGAGGTTTGCTTGCGGACCCATGTTTTTGTCCCCGACCGGATATTTGTCGTTGTGATGGGCACAAAAAAGAAAGGGATTTGAAACTTCCCACATAAATCCGAGTGGCTTGATATTCGAAATGCTTTTCATGTAGTCTGTGTATTATAAGGATGAATTTTTATATTTAAACAATTGCAATTAAGCTTTTGTTTTTTTTTGAACGAAACAGGAATGAAGTCCTGTTGTATAACCTTAACACTGCACATAAAATAGTTGATCGGCAACTAAATTGAGCAATAGTTTAATCTTCTTAAAATTTCCTGACATATCGGATATGTGAAAATGAATTTGTACTTTTGAACATTACAAATATTTATCCATCTAAATCCAAAAATGCACAATCGGTCAATGTACAACTTCTTTAATTTCGTTTATTATAAAAAATCAAATCAAATATTTGGTTTCCTGTTGGTTATATTTGTCCTTGCGGCTTGTGCTGATAACAAAAGAGCGGACAATAATACAACGTCAGAACAAGAGTTGGCACAAGCTGAAGAGGTTGAAGAAGTGATACCTGCTTTAGATACACTGCTCTACAATACAAAAATAAATACTATTGCCAATGGCGATACTACAGGTTTATGGCCGGTAAAAAATCAACCTTATCCACTTCTGGGAGCGATTCTTCCTTTCAAAAGGGTGGTGGCTTATTACGGCAACCTTTATTCGAGTAAAATGGGTATTTTGGGCGAATATCCACCAGCCGAATTATGGAAAAAGCTCAATGCCGAAGTGAAAGCATGGGAGATGGCCGATTCGTTGACAGCTGTGCAACCGGCCATTCATTATATTGCAGTTGTAGCGCAAGGCAGCCCCATGAAAGATGGAACTTATCGTACGCGCATGCCGCAAGCTCAGATCGATTCGGCATTGGCTATTGCAGCCATGGGTGATGCCATTGTTTTTCTGGATATTCAGGTGGCATTAAGTAAACTCCAAAACGAAGTACCTCTGCTTGAAAAATACCTCATGCTGCCTCAGGTGCATTTGGGAATCGATCCCGAGTTCTCGATGAAAACCGGAAGTAAGCCCGGAACAAAAATTGGGACAATGG
This sequence comes from uncultured Paludibacter sp., assembly GCA_964390175.1. Classification (GTDB taxonomy): domain Bacteria; phylum Bacteroidota; class Bacteroidia; order Bacteroidales; family Paludibacteraceae; genus Paludibacter. The sequence goes on along the minus strand of CAYMHE010000045.1, from coordinate 4,312 downwards.
ATGCTGAGGATGTCAATTACTGCTCGGAATATTTGGCTTCGTTGGTGAAAAAGCACAATTTGCCGCCTAAAATACTGGTTGTTCACCGATTTACCCGAGGAATGCTAACCAACTACAGGAATATAAAGCTTCGCCCTGAAGTACAGATTGTAATCAACATGGATGGTTGGGGAGCGCCGGCACTTAAAAACAATACGTATCGTCAGTATGTTTATCGCGAACCGGTGCACTTTACAGGCTATAAACTTTTTTACAAAAACGATTTGAAAAATCCTCCCCGTCGGTTGCTCACCCCTGATGAGTTAATGAAGCTGACGCCGCAGCCTGTTTATATTCAGTATCAATGATAAGCTTGATATGAGAATGAAAAGGCTTGTTATTTCAATATCAATTTTGTTGCTATCGGTTGTTGCTGTATTGGCTGTGCAAATCAGTTCTGATAGTAAAAAGCTGATATTAAACGAAAAGCTTCAGTATAAAGTGAAATGGGGGTTGCTAACCATCGGAACGGCAAGTGCTTCTATTGACAGACGAATATATCGAATTGGCTCCGATCTCTGTTGTAAAATCGAATTAAAAGCACAGACCAATGGGATAGCCCGGCTCTTTTACATGAATAATCACTGGGTTTCGTATGTAACTCTGAACTCAATAACTACCCGTAAATCGCTTCGAAGCATAAGTGAAGGCAAATACAGACTTGAGGAAATTGTTGATTTCAATTCGGAGAAGAAACAGGCTTCGTTAAGAGAGTATGATAAATCAAAAAATAAATACATACTTAAAAACCTGTACGAAACCCCTGAAAGAACAAGAGATGTGGTGGCCGGGTTTATGTTGACCCGGGTCATCGATTTTTCAACCCTGCAAAATGGAGATCGAATCAGAATTGATGGTTTCTATAAAAAGGATGGTTATAAAATAGATGTAATTTATGTCGGAAAGGAATACCTGAAAACAGCTAAAGGAAAGATATTTTGCCATAAGATTAAACCGATAGTTCCTAAAAATAAGGTTTTTGATGGTGTAGACGCGGTGGAAGTATGGCTCACAGCCGACAGAAACCAACATATTGTATTTGCCCGGGCGCAGCTTGTGTTTGGCGAACTCGAAATGGAACTTGCTTCAGCTGAAAAATATTAAGATTTTTTTGATGTCGAAATGTATCAGAAAATCATTACAACGGCTAAAACTTCATATAGCGGCATTTACTTTTCATTAAAAACGCTTACCTTTGAAAAAAATAAATACAAAACGAATTTACAATGACTTTTAAAGAATTAGGAATCGACGAAAATATAGTTCAGGCGCTTTACGAAAATAACATTACTAGGGCTACCGACATTCAGAAACAGGCAATACCTTACTTGCTACAACAGAATACCGATCTTGTAGCAATAGCGCAAACCGGAACCGGAAAAACTGCTGCTTTTTGTTTGCCGATACTTCAATTGGTTGATCCTAAGCAAAAGTGTATTCAGGCTTTAATTTTAGTTCCAACCCGCGAGTTGGGACAGCAGGTAGCACGCGAGTTTTTTTTATTTTCGAAGCATATGTCACGTGTTTTTGTCGAAGCGGTTTATGGTGGTGTGCCCATCGATGAACAAATTGAGCGTTTGAAACGAACAACCCACGTTGTTGTAGCCACGCCAGGTCGTTTGCTCGATTTGCTCGATCGCCAGGTGATTGACCTGAGGCACCTGCGCTTCCTTGTGCTCGACGAAGCCGATGAAATGATGAACATGGGCTTCAAGTCCGAAATCGATCAGATACTGCGAAGTTGTAAAAAAGGTATCAGGAGCATGTTGTTTACTGCCACTATGTCGGCCGATATAAAAGAAATAATCAACAACTATCTACAGCCCGGATTTAAGGAAATACGTATCAATGCAGAGGAATTTGTCAATCGTAACATAGAGCATCAGTATTTTATTCACAAACAAGGAGAAAAGATTGATGCGCTTAAAGCTTTTTTGGCACAAAGGACTGATCAGCGTGGAATTTTGTTTTGCCGTACCAAAACGGATGCCAAGCGAATTGCCAAGCAGTTGGCTGGTTTTGAAGTTAGTGCAGGGGCGCTTCATGGTAACTTAAATCAGGAGATGCGCGATAAAGTGATGCGCGGATTCAAAAAAGGTCGCATCAACTTGCTTGTCGCCACCGATATTGCTGCACGTGGCATCGATGTAAAAGAGCTCGACTATATTATTCATTATCATTTGCCCGAAAAGGCAGAGTATTACACACATCGCAGCGGAAGAACGGCGCGTGCGGGCAAATCGGGTATTTCGGTTTGTATGATTCAGTCGAAGGATGTAGGTGAAATTACAAAGCTGGCATCTGAATTACAAATTCAATTCGATGAGATAAAAGTAGAGGTTGAACCTCAATCTCATTCAAAAGAAAGCATTGTTGTTTTTGTAAATCTTGGTTTTGGTCAGGGATTCACCAGGAGTAACTTAGCTGAATTCCTCGTGGAGGAAGCAGGAATGAACGCCTCGGATGTGAAGAATGTAGTGGTAGAAGATCATCATTCGAGTTTCGAAATTCCTGAGCGTTATGAAAAGCAGCTGTTTATCAACCTGAAAGGCTACAAAATAGCACATCGAAACGTAAAACTTACACTCGGCTGAATTTAATTCATTCAGATTTTTTTGTCTTGTAAATGAAACATATTTTTTAGATAGAATTAAAAAGAGTTTAAATAATAAGTAAAAGTAGTTGAATCTCGGAATGAATAATTAGATTTGCGATCAACACATTTTGTTGTCAACTTTAAATAGAAAAAATATGAAAATCAGATTTATAGGAGCTGCTCGAGAAGTGACAGGGAGCAAGCATTTGGTGACAACTGACGAAGGAAAAAAAATTCTTCTCGACTGCGGAATGTTTCAGGGAAAGGGCCTCGAAACCGATGCCATGAACCGTAATCTTGGTTTCGATCCTGCAGAAATTGACCATTTAATCCTCTCACACGCTCATATCGACCACACAGGGTTAATTCCGTATATGTATAAACTTGGCTTTCGCGGGTCAATTATCTGTACGAGTGCCACAAGAGATTTGTGCTCTATCATGTTGGCCGATAGCGCACACATTCAGGAACTTGACGTGAAATGGTTCAATAAAAAAAGAACACGCAACAATGAATCGCCTGTTGAACCTATTTACAGTACCGAAGATGCTGAGCAATGTATGCAACTTTTTATAGCAGTAGGTTACGATCGCCGCTTTTATATCGACGATAAACTAAGCGTGAAATTTACAAATACAGGGCACATGCTCGGGAGTGCAGTGGTGAATCTGCAAATTATTGAAAACGGACAGAAGAAACGTTTGGCTTACACCGGCGATATTGGTCGTCCGTATAACCGCATTTTACGACCTCCAACTGCCTTTCCGCAGTGCGATTACCTGATTACCGAATCGACGTATGGGGATCGTCTGCATTCCAACGAGAACGAAAAAGAAGAGGATTTGCTGAAAATTGTTGTCGAAACCTGTGTGGATAAGAAGGGAAAACTCATCATTCCTTCGTTTTCGATAGGGCGAACACAGGAAATCATATTTGTACTGAACAAATTGTACAACGAAAGAAAACTGCCCCACATCGAGGTATATGTTGATAGTCCTCTATCGGTCAATGCTACAGATGTTTTCCGCATCCATTCGGCCGATATGAACGATGATGTGAAAGAAGTGTTAAAGTACGATTCTGATCCTTTTGGCTTCAATTCGCTTCGTTATATAAAAAGGGTTGAAGAGTCCAAAGCGCTGAACGATTCGGATGAGCCTTGTATCATTATTTCGTCATCGGGAATGATGGAGGCCGGACGCATCAAACATCATGTGGCGAATAATGTTTCGAACTGGCGCAATACAATTCTTATTGTTGGCTACTGTTCTCCTACGTCGCTCGGGGCACGCATACAAGAGCCGGGATTGAGGTTTATATCTATTTTTGGAGAAATGCATGAGGTAAATGCAAAGATTGCAAAAATCGAAGCTTTCTCGGGGCATGGCGACTATAATGAAATGATTGGTTTTCTCAATTGTCAGGACAAAGAAGCGATACGGCAAACCTTTTTGGTACATGGCGAATATGGAGTACAACAATCCTACCAGCAGAAACTAGAGATAGAAGGATACAAAAATATCGAAATTCCCGCATCGGGCGAAGAATTTGAATTATAGAAATGTATAGAGAAATAAAAAAAGGAACCGGACAATTACTGTCGGTTCCTTTTTTGTTGATTGAGAGCGGAAGACGGGACTCAAACCCGCGACCCTCAGCTTGGAAGGCTAATGCTCT
>CAYMHE010000044.1:0-21823 GCA_964390175.1 uncultured Paludibacter sp. | reverse complement strand
AAAGCAATTGACAAAAGAAGAAAAGCAATTGACATAGGATAAAAAGCAATTGACAAAAGTTGTATGTCAATTGACATAGGAAGAAAAGCAATTGACATAGGATGTAAAGCAGTTGACAAAGGATAAAAAGTAACTGACATTAAACAGTTAGAGCTGATGTGCAAAAATGGGTATGTTCGGGCGTAGCAGCATGAACATCATTTAAATACAATATTTTGTTTTTACAATTAAGTTCAATTTAAAAAGTAGTGAAAAGATGAAAAAAGACCATTCTGTATTGGATTTTGTACGTTTATCAGTAGCTCAAAAAGTTGAGTTCGGACGTAATGTTATTGTAAAGGTGAAAGCAAGCCCTAAGTTTGCAACACCGGATGTAAGTATTGAGGAGTTGGAGGCTAAAAACACATTGCTCGAAACGCGTAGTGTGGCGGCTATGAGTGGCGGAAAGGAAGCAACAGCTTTGATGCATCAAACTGAAGATGAATGGGTAGATCTTATGCGCAAGATGGCCCGTTATGTGGATCGCATTGCCGATGGCGATAGCGCTGTGATATTAAGTGCGGGTTTTGATCTGGCCAAACAACCTGCACCTGTGGAACGACCTGAATTCAGTGCCGAACATGGCGAGAGATCCGGCTCGGTGTTGCTTCGCCACATAGGTGTTGCAGGAGCAAGGTCGTATATATGGCAGTATTACAAGGGCGAAGTTCCTGAAGCCACAAGTGAGTGGACCACAGCTGAGATCACAACAAAGGCTTCGGCCGAACTTGAAGGGCTTGTACCGCTTAGCAAATACTGGTTCCGCAGTGCGGTGGTAACTGTTGCAGGTACTTCCGAGTATTGTAAACCTCTTATGCTGATCGTGATGTAAGTAACCGTGCCGGAGTTTGACCTTGTGTTGCACTCCGGCACTGTTGGCGTTCTGTGCTTGTGTGCTGAAGCGCTTGAATGAAACCTCCGTTTGTATTCGACGCTGAATAAGTGAGCGTTTAGGACTGAAGTTTCCTGTCGGAGTTCGCGACACTTTATGTATTTATTAGAGGAGATTCGGTGGGAGGGGGAGTGTTCTTAATGTTGTATATCGGCATTCTACCCCCATCTCTTATCTTATAAGCCGATGCTTGTGAGTAAAAACACACAGGAATCGGTGTTTTATTTTATAGCAAAAATGTTCAAACTTATTATGTGTTTTCATATTTAACAATTATTATTCTGTTTGCTAGAGCATTGTGATATGGAATATGATTTATTTTCACTAATATTGCAGAGTTAAAATTTAAGAGAGTGAATACGTGGTTGTGAATGTTGTTTTTCATCCCATTCTTCAATCTCTGTACTGAGGAGGACTAAGGTTGCTTATAGTCAGTCGTCTGCAAAGTTTTGTGTTTTTAGTAAGGAAATCCGGTTGAACGAGGGATTGTTTATCGGGAGCTTAATTTGAAAAGAAACGTTCAAAAGTCTTCGACGTTTTGAAGTTTGGCTTTCTTCATACGCCAGCGAAGTTTTGTATATTGAATATGGATATCCGGTTGGGACGGGGTAATTATATGTATACTCACTTAGAATTGCTTGAGATCAGCCATATAAAATAATATTGTATCAGGATTGACTGATTAAAATAGATTTATTCCTGATACTTTATCATCAAATTTTAAAATATAGTTTATGCTTAAAAACAACTTTCTGATATTTGCCATTTTCCTGGTATACCCGGTCTTAGCACTTCATGGGCAAGATAATTCTGCTACTGATTACATAACCTCAGGATATTATCAGATTATTTATGAGGCTTCTATTTCCCATCTCGAAGGAAATGACAGTTTATCCTACAAAAAAATGCAGGACGCAGAAAAACTTTGTCCGTTAATTAATCAACAAGAATATATGGAACTCGACTTGTATGTTTCATTGCTTTTTAAATACGAAAATTTCTCTAAGGCTCTATTATATATGAATAAGCTGGCTACGGAATACGGAACGTTAGCACAAGTGCTGATAAAAATTGAAAACGACAGTTTGTTGTATACAAAATTATTAAATTATTATCCGAATTTCAAAAACTCAATTTTGCCTAATATCTTAGAAAAAAATGCTGCATTTTATACACAGGAACGTAAAGAAATTATCCGTCAACTGACCGAAATAATCAATAAAGATCAATCGGTTAGAATGAAGTTAATGAATACAATTGAAACAAGTCCCAAAGACAGTGTAGCAATCACAGCAATTAAATTGGAAATGCACGAAACAGATCGTCAGAACCAGATACAGTTTCTTTCAATTATTGATCAATATGGTTTTCCAAACACAAGATTAATTGGGATGAATAGTATATTTGTCCTTCATCGTATCAGAGGAATCGTAATGCACTTTTTTGACAACGAAAGATTAGAAGAATTATTGATTAAATATGTCAGAGAAGGAAAATGTGAACCGGATATTTATGCAGGTTTTATAGATAAAAGAATGCTGGAGAAACGGAAGAAACATATATACGGAGTTTTTTCAAATGCAAAGAAAGACCAAATTTTTGACCCTGAATACTTGGATCGCAGACGGGTTTTTATTGGCATGCCAACACTCGAAATGGAACAGAAAAGGAATAAATTATTAAATTTAGAATGAAGCTTCAACAAATAGTTTTATACTGAACGAAATAAATGATAAGGATATATTGAGTAATCTTAAAATAACGACCATACCTCGTTTTATTTTACTGGATGAAAATGGACAAATTATTGATGCTAATCTGCTTCGTCCATCCGATCCGAATTTTAAGAGTGTAATTGGCAAATACATAAAGTAGACACTAAAATGTTTGTTCGTTTTATAGCTTCCCTTCCTGAAAAAATGAAACATTCAAAAGTCTACGACGTTTTGAAGTTTGGCTTTCTTCATACGCCAGCGAAGCTTTGTGTAATAAATGAATTTATTCTTTAGGATAGTGCTTTGTTCACTGTTTAAACCTGTCAGATTTTTGAAATCTGACAGGTTTGAAGAATAAAACCAGTTCAATTTAGTCTGCATTGATAATTGTACCTGAAACGGAGTACTCAGGTTTTCCGTTTCAGGGATTTTACTTTGTATTTCATTTATTTTGAGCTTATTTTCAGGTATCCGATTCTAAACCCGGGAAGGATAAAAACAATATACATCCGCATAACTTTCCCGTTCTTCCTTTCCGCAAAAAAGCTTTCTTCCCTGCCAACAGAGAACCTTATATTGATCTGTTTGTTATTATGTCTGTGATTGATGTTAGTTTAAAACTATTCTAAATAGATTGATTAATAGTCAGCCACATTTATTTATACATAATAAAAACACGAATCAAAATGATTTTTAAAGGGTTCCATCCATTAGAAGACAAGACATTCAGAATTATAGATAATGAGGGTAAGGTCATCAACAAAGCACTTATGCCCGACCTGGACGATGAGACAATTATTAAAGCTTATACAGCTATGCTTCAGGCACGAGTGGCCGACGAAATGGCGGTATCGTATCAGCGCCAGGGACGAATGTACACCTACCCACCTATCCTGGGACAGGAAGCTTTGCAGATTGCAGCAGGCATGATCATCCGCGAGAACGACTGGTTAGCTCCTGCTTTTCGCGAAATGGGCGTTATGCAGGCAAAAGGCGTAACACTGAAGGAGATTTTTCTGTATTATATGGGCAACGAAGAGGGCAGTAATTTCAGCAAAGCGCATCATGTACTTCCCATTAGCGTACCTATCGGGTCGCAGCTTTTGTATGCTGCCGGCATTGGCTATTCTATTAAATTCCAGCAGAAGGACGAAGTTGTGTATCCCTTTATCGGCGATGGCGGCACTTCCGAAGGTGATTTCAGCGAAGCACTGAATTTTGCAGGCGTATGGAAAGTGCCTGTTGTTTTTACAATACAAAACAACCAGTATGCTATTTCGGTGCCGGTGCGGAACCAAACCAATTCGGTGAATCTTGCTGCTAAAGCCTTAGCTTTCGGAATGCCCGGCATTAAGGTGGATGGAAACGACTTTTTTGCCATGTATGTGGCCTACAAAGAAGCATCGGAATATGCACGCGCCTGCAATGGCCCTGTGCTGATAGAGGCTTATACTTACCGCAAAGGTGCACATACCACTTCGGACGACCCTTCGAAATACAGGACAAAAGAAGAAGAACTGGAATGGGACAAAGCCGACCCGCTCAAAAGGTTGAGAAAGTATATGGAACAGAAAGGTATCGCCCTTGAAGATGATGCTCAACTGATAGCCGCCTACAAACCTCAGGTAGATCAACAATTCTCGGAAGCCGAAAACTTTAAACCTTATGCACTGGAAGATGTATTCAGGCATATGTATGTGGACATGCCCGATGATTTAAAAAAACAAAAAGCAGATTATGAACAATTTTTAAGCTGGAAGGAAAAAAGAAAATGAGCGTAATGACTATGGTTCAGGCCATCAACAATGCACTTGACATTAAACTTGCCGAAGATAAATCAATCGTAATGTTTGGCGAAGATGTAGGAGTGGAAGGAGGAGTTTTCAGGGTTACTGAAGGTTTACAAAAGAAATATGGTGTCGAAAGAGTTTTCGATTCACCGCTTGCCGAGTCGGCCATTGTAGGAACAGGATTGGGAATGGCCATGTCGGGCCTGCGTCCGGTAGTAGAACTTCAATTTGATGGTTTCACCTACCCTGCTTTTAATCAGATTATCTCCAACGTGTCGCGCATGAACAACCGCACACGTGGAAAATACAAAGTGCCTATGGTCATTCGGTTTCCTTATGGTGGCGGCATCAACGCAGTAGAACATCACTCCGAAAGTCCGGAAGCTTTGTATGGCCATATCCCCGGCATTAAAGTGGTGATCCCTTCCACTCCTCACGATGCCAAGGGATTGATGATTTCGGCCATCGAGAGTGATGATCCTGTTATTTTTATGGAACCAAAGCGAATTTACAGAGCCATCAAGCAGGAAGTGGCCGAAGAAAAATTCACGATTCCGATAGGAAAAGCCAAGGTGCTGACCGAAGGAACAGATGTAACCCTCATCGCTTTTGGCGCTATGATACGCGAATGCCAGAAAGCTATGGTGATGGCTGCCGAAGCCGGCATATCAGTGGAGTTAATTGACTTGCGGACTATTTATCCTATTGATAAAGAAACAATAAAAGACTCCATTCGGAAAACAGGACGTGTGGTGATTGTAGCCGAGGCGCCTCAATCCTTCAGCGTGGGTTCCGAGCTGATTGCCATTGCTAATGAAGAAGCTTTCTTATACCTGGAAGCACCTCCCAAAAGAGTTATGGGCTTCGACACCATAGTGCCTTATGCCAAAGGTGAAGCTTTTTATATGATTTCGCCGGATCGTATTTTTTATGAACTCGAAAAAACTGTCAAATTTTAAACACACATAGCAATGAAATATATATTTAATTTCCCCGACATTGGCGAAGGACTTGATGAAGGGACTGTGATTGAATGGTATGTAGAAAAAGGCCAAACCATTAAAGCAGGTGATGCATTGGTGAAAATGGAAACGGATAAGGTAGTGGCAGATATTCCATCGCCAAAGGGAGGAATAATTATACAGCTTTTCGGCGAAGTGGGCGATGTCATCCACGTTGGGAAACCACTTGTAGAAATTGAACTCGAAGGTACAACGGAAGCAACGAACGTACCCAAAGAAGAAACAACAGCAGGTGTGGTGGGAACACTGGAACTGGCCGACAGCAACGCACTGCTGCCTGCAAGCCTCGAAAGTCAACCCGTATCGGCTGACGAAATCCGACTCTCGCGAAAAGCTCTTGCAACTCCACATGCACGCGCTATTGCACGGGAACTTGGAATTGACATCAACCAGATCACAGGAAACGGACCTTCGGGAAGGGTGCGGAAAGAAGATATAGAGAATTACAACCGGAAAATGCAGCAAACGAGTCGTACCAAAAGTATTCCCACATCTGACACAGAGGACCTGACCTACGAAACCCTGACACAAATCAGAAAGGTGATTGCGAAAAACATGATAAATTCAAAGCTGAATGCTGCCCATGTAACAATTTTCGAAGAAATTGAAATCTCCGACCTGATAGCAATAAGAAACAGATACAAAGACGAGTATGCAGCCCGTGGCGCCAAACTCACCTATCTTCCTTTCATTGTAAAAGCCACAGTACTGGCGCTGAAAAAGCACCGCCAACTGAATTCGGAAATTGACATGGAGAACGAACGCATGATCTACAAGAACCGCTACAACATAGGAATAGCCATTGATACGCCCGAAGGCTTGGTGGTGCCTGTCATTAGAGATGCCGACCGATTGACAATTGCTGAGTTAACGCAAAAAATCACTGAATATTCAGTGAAAGCCAGAGAAAGAAAGCTGACGCTTGACGACCTGCGCGAAGGCACTTTTACAATTAGTAACTTTGGATCCATCAGTGGTATTTTCGGCACACCGGTGATCAACTATCCACAGGCAGGCATATTGGGCATTGGCCGTATAGTAAAAAAACCTGTGGTGAAAAACGATCAGCTGGCCATTGGTAATGTGCTGGGGTTGTCGATGACTGTCGATCACCGGATTGTAGATGGTGGCGAAACTGCTCGTTTTGTAAAATGTATCATCGATTATCTATCCGATCCTATTTCTCTTCTGATGGACTGAACCGGATATTAACTACTGATTGAAATCTTTTCCTTTTTTTTGAATGATAGAAACTTTAGCATATAACCTGCCCGACATACAATTGCTCGAGAAAGAAGCAAATCAATACAGCATATGGATTCCTGACAAGGTTTACATTGTATTGGGTGCCTCGAACAATGCAGCTGATGCGCTGTTCACCGAAAACGTAACAGCCGATCGGGTGTTGGTGCTGAAACGTCCAACAGGTGGACAAACAGTGGTTCTGAGCCCGCAGACCATTGTTTTGGCCGCCACCGTAACCGACAAAAACAACCTGAAACCCAAAGAGCTTTTCAACAAAATAAATGGATTAATTATCAAAAGCATTGAGACCGATGGAGTTACCGGACTGACATTGAGCGGCATTTCGGACATTGCCATCGATGGGAAGAAAATACTGGGATCGTCGATGTACAAGCGAAAAGATACGCTGTTTTATCATGCTGTACTTAATTTTGCGGTACCGGCAAGCCTTATTGAACGCTACCTGCGCCATCCATCCAAAGAACCTGACTACAGAGCCGGGCGTTCGCACAGCGAATTTGTAACTTCACTTCAGGAAAATGGCTATGCTGAAACGATTCAATATTTAAAAGAACAACTTGCAATCGGATTTAGTGAAATGTTCGACCCCGCATAAAAAAGAAAAAAAACGTATAATTATTTAAACTTTGTCCATAACAAGCTGTAAATATCGGAAGAGAATTCGGGATTAAAAACAAATTAATTTATTGAAATTCAACAAATATCTCTTGTTTTAAGAGGAGCGTTTGTTTTATAAGCTTTCAGTTTTCAAACAAAAACAGAAAACTTATTATATTATGAATCAGCACAAAAGTTTGATTTTTCAAAAATATATCTATCTTTGTTGTCTGAATTTTCAAATATCATAAAAAAAGTATTACTAAAAATGAAAAAACTAACATTATTTATCATGAGCGGATTACTCCTTGTGGGATGCGCGAAGAACGATAACCCGTTTTTCACAACTTACAAAAACAAGTACGGTGCACCACCTTTCGATAAAATCAAGTCGGAACATTATATGCCTGCCTTTAAAGAAGGTATAAAGCAACAACAGGCCGAAATTGATGCCATTGCCGAAAGTAAAGATGCGCCAACTTTTGCCAATACAATCGAAGCACTTGATTATAGTGGCGACTTACTTAACAGAGTTTCAGCAGTATTCTTTAATTTATACTCTGCCGAAACCAACGACGATATGGAAAAAATTGCCAACGAGGTTTCGCCCATGCTTTCAGAGCACAACGATAATCTTTATCTGAACGAAAAGCTTTTCGAAAGAGTAAAAGTATTGTTTGATAGCCGAGCCACCCTGGGACTCTCTCCGGAACAAAACCGTTTGCTCGAAAAATACCACCGCGATTTTATCCGCAGCGGAGCAGCGTTGACTGCCGAACAAAAGGAAAAATTACGCAGCATTAATAAAGAACTGGGACTTGCCGAACTGGCTTTCGGACAAAATGTACTGGCCGAAACCAATGCTTTCTCGAAAGTAGTTGATAAAAAAGAAGACCTGGCCGGTTTGCCCGAAGGTGTGATACAGGCAGCTGCCGAAGCAGCTAAAGAAGCTGGAAAAGACGGCAAATGGTTATTCACAACACAGAAAGCAAGTTTTATCCCTGTGTTGCAATATGGCGAAAACCGTGAGCTTCGCAAAGAACTGCTTATGGCTTACACCCAACGTGCCAATAACAACAATGCCAACAATAACAAAGCGTTGATCAATAAAATAATGAAACTTCGTGTACAGAAAGCTCAGTTGCTCGGATTCGAAACTCCGGCTGCATTTATCCTTGACGACACAATGGCCAAAACGCCTAAAACTGTTTACGACTTCCTTGCTACCGTTTGGACTCCGGCCGTTAACCGTGCCAAAGAAGAAGCTGCCGAACTCCAAAAGCTAATGGATGCTGAAGGAAAAGGCGAAAAACTGGAAGCCTGGGACTGGTGGTTTTATGCCGAAAAGCTCCGTAAAGCAAAATACAACCTGGACGAAGAAGAACTACGTCCTTATTTCCAACTCGAAAATGTTCGTCAGGGTGCGTTTGATCTGGCAGGTAAATTATTCGGTTTGAAGTTCCAGAAGCTTGACAGTATGCCTACTTATCATGCCGATGTAGAAATGTTCGAAGTAACCGATGCAGATGGTTCATTGATAGGTGTGCTTTATACCGACTATTTCCCACGCGCCGGAAAACGTGCAGGTGCATGGATGGATAATCTCACTCCACAATATAAAAAAGACGGTGTAAATTACCGTCCGATCATTGTAAACGTAGGTAACTTTACAAAACCAACGGCAGGTAAGCCATCGTTGCTGAATATGGACGAAGTAGAAACATTGTTCCATGAATTTGGTCATGCATTGCACGGATTGCTTTCGCAATGTACTTATCCTAGCCAGGCAGGCACAAGCGTTTCGCGCGACTTTGTGGAATTGCCTTCTCAGATCATGGAAAACTGGTGCTTCGAACCTCAGGTAATGAAAACTTATGCCAAACAATATACTACAGGCGAAGTAATGCCACAGGAATTGATGGATAAAATTCAGAAAGCAGGAATTTTCAATCAGGGATTTACAATGACAGAACTGCTGTCGGCGTCGCTGCTCGATATGGATTATCACAGCATCAAGGACACTGCCAACTTCGATGTTGAAGCCTTCGAAAAATCAACGATGGAACGCATCGGAATGATTCCTGAAATCATTGTACGTTACCGCAGCACTTTCTTCAACCATATTTTCACAGGTGGATATTCAGCCGGTTACTACAGCTACACATGGGCCGAAGTACTTGATGCAGATGCCTATCAGGCTTTTGTTGAATCGGGTGATATTTACAATCCGAAAGTAGCTACTGCTTTCCGCAAAAATATTTTGGAGAAAGGCGATTCAGATGATCCTATGAAGCTTTACAAAACATTCAGAGGAGCTGATCCAAATCCGGATGCCTTATTGAAAAGAAGAGGTCTTAAATAATATTCTTTGAAGAAAAGAAAGTAAAACAGGTACAGATAAAAGGAATTTTTATCTGTACCTGTTTCAGTTTGTGAAAGGGATTACTTACTTTTGCAAACACAAAGCATTGAACTGATTTGGCAAGCAGAATGATGATGTTATTGGATTTCGTTGTATAAGTTGAAATACAGATGTTAGAAAACACATGAGAGTAACGCTAAAAAAAATAATTACCCCTTCCCTATCGTTGTCGACGCTATTGATTGTAGCTTCTATCGCATTGTGGCTTGTTGTTTTCAGCACCACGGTTATCGATAGTCCGGTGGAGCTGGGTTCTCATCTGTCCAAAGCGGTGGAAAGTATTTTGCCTGCAGGATTGCTTACAAGCATCACAAGCCTGCTGCTTACCTTGCTGAATGCCTTTCTGATTGCTCAACTCAATAACAGGTTTACAATTATCCGGAACAGGACTTTTATTCCTGTATTTGTATTTTTGATGCTTATGTCGGTAGCAGGTCAAACCCATCAACTTCCGGGCGCTCATTTTGCGCTCACATTGTTGTTGATCGCCCTGTTTGTGTTTTTCAATATGTTCAGAGACAAACAGGCATCCGAACAAGCATTCCTGGGAAGTTTGCTGATTGCCACCGGCAGCTTGTTTATCGAACCTATTCTCCTTTTTTTAGCGGTTTGCTGGATGGGGATGATACGTTTCGGGAGTTTTTCACTCCGCACTTTTCTGGCCTCTGTATTCGGAGGACTTGTTCCCTGGATATTTTACTTTGCAATACGATATTATTTCGAACCCGATTTGTTGTGGATCAATACTTTGTTCACGGGCTTCGAAACCGGATTTACGTTATTTGAAAGGCCTGTAAACGAACTGATTTATCTGGCCTGTATGACGCTGATAATAATTACAGGCTTAGTGGGCTTGTACTCGAACCTGCATGGCGATTCCATTCAGTCGCGTGCCAAGTTGAATTTTCTGACTATAATTCTTATCTTTTCATTTGCATTCTCCATCGTTTTTGTAAATTGCTACGCAATATTTATTCCGTTCACGCTGATGGCTTATGCAGTATTAATCGCTCACCCGTTGACATTGAAACCCAATGGATTTTACGCTATACTTTTTATTGTTCTTGTAATTATCAATCTTGCTTATTTAGCATCTAACCTCATACTTCGTTAATGACAGACTTGATCGGATTAGGCTATCTGGGATTATTCATCGCCTCTTTTCTTGCAGCCACAGTAGTTCCTTTTAGCTCCGAAGTGGTATTTTCGGCAATGGTTTTTGGCGGTCTGGATGCATGGAAATGTGTGTTTGTGGCCACATTAGGCAACTGGCTCGGTGGCATGACCTGCTATTACATGGGGCGGCTTGGCAAAATAGAGTGGATAGAAAAATACCTTCGCATAAAAAAGGAAAAAATGGAAAAATTTATGGGTAAACTTCATCGCTATGGCGACTGGTTTGCTTTTTTCTCTTTTTTACCCGGAGTAGGCGATGTGATTGCTGTTGCATCCGGCTATTTTCGTTGCAGATGGTGGATAGTAGCGCTTTCGATGTTGCTAGGTAAATTTGCAAGATACATAGTTTGGATGTACTTGAATGGACTAATTATGTGATTTTTTAAGATTTATTTTATCTGAGTAGCATGGCTTTTCGGGTGTTTATAGCTAATTTTGACCCATCGGAAAAACTTAATTTCCGGATGGATAACTATTTTTTAATCCCTGTTTCTCTTAAGCATGTTGAACTGGTCTGTGAAAATAAAGATACTGCTAATGATCTGTCTGCTTGCAGGCATGAATATTACTGTTAATGCAGACATAGTCCCCGTTGAAAAACCTGCAAAATCAGGTTTCACTAAAAACAACTCCCGCAAGATTGATGCCATCATAATTCACTCGGTTTTCAATAACTCGGGTGGCGATTTGTACAATGTAGACTCAATTATTAAGCAATTTACGCGCTACCACGTAAGCGCTCATTACCTGATAGCAAGAGATGGAGTAGTTTACCGCCTGGTGAACGAAAAGGACATTGCCTATCATGCCGGCAAAAGCCAGTTGCCCGATGGACGCAGATCCGTCAACAGTTGCTCTATTGGAATTGAGCTGGTCACTTCGTTTACCGAAGCACCCACCGAATTACAAATCAATGCATTGGTAGAACTTGTAAAAGACATACAACTCAGACATAAGATAAAATACATTTTGCGGCACAGCGATATTTCGCCCGAACGCAAAACCGATCCATGGAATATGGATTGGGAAAATTTCAGAATAAGATTAAATCTATAATACTAAAAATGAGACTAAAACATATATTTCTACTCACCGCTTTATCCATCAACACTTTTATAGCGCCGGCCCAAAAAAACACTGAAAAACAAATCAGCGATTCGCTCACCGTTATTGCAAACAGTTATGCTGCTCTTGGCAGAATCAATATTGCAGGCATTGAAGTGAATCAAAAGGACAAAACCGTAACTGTGCTCGCAGGAGATGTGCTTTCGCAGATTCCTTTCCGCAAAGAGAATGTACAGCAGATTTACAACATGCTATCCAATGTTTTAAGCTCCAAATATCCGGGTTTTAAAATTTTATGTGTGTCCGACAAACGCTATATTGAGGATTATATTCCCAATTTTTATCGTCAGGAAAACATCGAGCGCCAACGACTCTATAAAGTTGTGCCTCCTTCACTTCCATTGGTCACTAATCTCTCAGCTCCCTACAAAGTAGAACAGGGACTTCAACATCGTCATATTGCGCTATGGCAAAGTCATGGCTGGTACTACAATCAGAAATCAGCACGCTGGACCTGGCAAAGAGCCCGACTCTTTCAAACCGTCGAAGATTTGTATACACAATCCTACGTGCTGCCCTTCCTAACGCCTATGCTCGAAAATGCGGGTGCCAATGTGCTTTTACCACGCGAACGGGATACACAACTGAACGAAGTTATTATTGATAACGACAACAAAATCGGAGGAAGCAGGTACCACGAACA
This sequence comes from uncultured Paludibacter sp., assembly GCA_964390175.1. Taxonomy (GTDB): domain Bacteria; phylum Bacteroidota; class Bacteroidia; order Bacteroidales; family Paludibacteraceae; genus Paludibacter. The sequence goes on along the minus strand of CAYMHE010000044.1, from coordinate 9,136 downwards.
CAACGACCGGAAAAGCTGGAAAACAGGAGGTACCGGATTTGCTTTCAGCCAAAAAGTATACCTGCAGGGAGAAAATCCGTTTGCCATGGGAACCTACAGATACATCCCAACGATCAACGATACAGATGAAATGAGTTATGCCGAATGGAATGCAGATATCCCTGAAGCCGGAAGTTATGCCGTTTACGTATCGTACAAAACCACTGACAAAAGCGCTCCCGATGCACGATATACAGTCTACCATCGCGGAGGAAAAACAGAATTCAAAGTGAACCAAACCATCTATGGTGGAACCTGGTTGTACCTGGGTCATTTTAAGTTCAATAAAGGAAAAAGCAATCAGGCACGCGTGGTACTTACAAACTTCAGCTCATTCCACGATAAAATAATTACTGCCGATGCCGTTAAAATAGGTGGAGGCATGGGTAATATGGCTCGTAATCCGAACGTAGCCGGAAGTCTTCCGAACCAAAAAAGCTCGGACAGTAGCGCTATTGCTATAAAAACCACCGTAGACGCGCTGCCCATCGAACCTGTTATCAGTGGTTATCCCCGCTACACCGAAGCCGCCCGATACTGGTTGCAATGGGCTGGTATGCCCGATAGCATTTATAGCATCACTAAGGGGATGAATGACTATAATGACGATTATCAGTCGCGTGGACACTGGGTGAACTTTTTAGCAGGCGGCTCCTCTGTTTTACCCGGTAAACCCGGCTTAAACGTACCTGTCGACATGGCCCTGGCTTTTCATACCGATGCCGGTACTTTTAAAAACGATTCTATCGTTGGTACACTTGCCATCTGCACTGTTACAAATTCGGATGGAAAAACTGTTTTCGAAAACGGCTATTCACGGTGGACGTCAAGAGACCTTACCGATATTGTTCAAACACAAATCGTTCAGGACATTCGCCAAACATTTGCACCGGAATGGACACGCCGCGGTTTATGGAACAAATCCTACAGCGAATCACGCGTACCGGAAGTGCCTTCGATGTTGCTGGAACTCTTGTCGCATCAAAACTTAGCCGATATGCGATACGGCCTCGATCCCCGCTTCCGTTTCACTGTGAGCAGAGCCATATACAAAGGCATTCTTAAATACCTTTCTTTTAATTCCGGAACCGAATATGTGGTACAACCTTTACCTATAGAAGGTTTCAGCACCCGATTTGTTGCCCGTAACAAGGTAGAACTTACATGGACGCCCGTGAATGACAGTATTGAACCTACAGCAAAACCCGATAAATACATTGTATACACACGTATTGATGATGGTGGATTCAACAATGGCATTATCAGCGAAAAAAGCAGTATTGTATTGGATGTTCAGCCCGGAAAAATCTACAGTTTTAAGATTGCGGCCATCAACAAGGGAGGCGAAAGCTTTCCATCCGAAATTCTTTCGGTATATCGCGCGAACAACGACAAGCCTGAAGTGCTTATCGTCAATGGCTTTGACCGCTTAAGCGCTCCTCTGAGTGTTGTCAACTCCACTGCACCCGGATTTTACAATGACGAAGATGCCGGAGTTTCCTACCTCTCGGATTATGCATTTATAGGCAAACAGTACGAATTTGACCGATCGAAACCATGGAAAAGCGATGACGATCAGGGTTTCGGCGCCAGCTACAGCAATTACGAAAACAAGGAAATTGCCGGGAATAGTTTTGACTATCCCTACCTGCACGGAAAAGCAATAAAAGCAGCCGGCTATTCGTTTGTATCAACAAGTAAACTCTCGGTGGAAAAAGGGAATGTAGATTTGAAAAAATACAAGGTGACAGACCTTATTTTGGGCAAACAAAAACAAACATACATAGGAAATACAAAAAAACCTGCTGAATTTAAAACTTTTCCATTAGCTTTGCAGCAGTCTTTGCATTCGTATTGTTTGGCAGGTGGACATTTAATGGTGAGTGGAGCTTATATAGCATCTGATTTTTACAAAGGGAATTATATAAACACCGATGAAAGGATCTTTTTGGAAAATATTCTGAAATACAAGTTCAGATCATCAAAAGCAAGTTTAAATCCGAAAGTAAAAATGGTGAATTCACCTTTTGCACAGTTCGATCAGGCTGAATTCGACTTTTACGATAAGCCCAACAAGATTTCATATTATCTTGAGTCCACTGATGCTATTGAACCGGCCGGAGCTGGAGCTGTTACAGTTTGCAGATATGCAGGCACCAATCTTAGCGCAGGAGTAGCGTATTCAGGAAATTACAAAGTTTGTTCGTTCGGATTTCCGTTCGAAACCATTCAATCAGAAAAAGAACGTAACCGACTCATGGAAAGTGTACTGAATTTTTTCAACATAAAAAGCATGAAATTGTCAAACACAAAAAAATAAATTTATTCATCAATAAATCAACATACAATGAAAACAAAACTTTGGCTGTTAGCTCTTCCTTTCATCTTTTTGACGTCCTGTGATTTCAACACAGTTACTTTACCATCAGTTTCGGGTACACAATACGAAATCCTTGTTGTAATGGGCGACTCAGCCTGGCAGCAACCTTCGGGACGCTCCCTTGTTGCCCTTCTCGATCAGGACATGTACGGACTTCCACAGCCCGAACCAATGTTGGATGTGCATCAATGTACGCCTGCTGAATTTACAGATGTGCTGAAACCATCACGTAACCTGTTGATTACCGATATTTCGGACAAATACACTGCACCAAAAATTACTTATGGCAAAAACCGATGGGCAACTCCACAGTCTATCGTAAAAATTGTAGCGCCCAACGATTCGGTATTTGCAGCTACAGTTGAGCAATACGGCAAACAAATTCTTGACTATTTCATCCGCACTGAACGCGAACGGTCAATAGAGTTTAACAAACAGTATGTAAACGAAAAAGACAAAGCCGAAATAGAAAAAATGTTCGGCATTCAAATTAACATTCCGCAAGGCATAAGCAAAGCCACAAAGAAGAAAGATTTTTACTGGATTACAAATGATCAGGTAAGTGTGCGTCAGGATATTGTAATTTATTCATACCCCTATACTGATAAAAACACATTTACAAAAGACTACATTATTGCCAAACGCGACTCGGTAATGAAAGCAAATATGCCGGGCGAATTGAAAGGCTCGTATATGGGCACGGAACTGAAATATGTGGATCCGCTTTTCAATGAAATATGGGTAAACAAAGGATATTGTGCCGAGGTACGGGGTTTATGGAAAATGAAGAACGGCGCTTCCATGGGAGGTCCATTCTATAGCCACACACGTTTGGACGAAATTAATCAGCGCGTAATCACTATGGAAGTATTTGTATTTGCTCCGGGAAAGAAAAAACGCAATCCGATTCGTCAGCTCGAAGCCGTTTTGTTCTCAGCTAAACTTCCTCAGGAAATCAATGCACTGAACGAAGTATCGGTAGTAGCCGAAAAGAAAGCCGAAAAATAACAAATCATCTACAGGATAATACATTAACTATAAGTTGAGTATGGAAAGAGAAAAAATTGTGATTGGCATTACGCAGGGCGACATAAACGGCATAGGATATGAAGTGATTTTAAAAACACTTTCAGAAAGCAGAGTGCTCGATGCCTTTGTTCCTGTTATTTATGGTTCGCCTAAAGTAGCTGCTTTTCATCGCAAACAGCTCGATATTCAGGGAATTAATTTGAATATAATCAACAGTGTTGAAGAGCTAAATCCCAAAAGAATAAATATAATCAATTGCTCGGATGATGAAATAAAAGTAGAACTCGGCCGCTCTACCGAAGAGGCCGGAAAAGCCGCTTTTGCAGCATTGGAACAAGCCACCGAGGATCTTAAAAAAGGAGCTTTGGATGCTATCGTAACTGCGCCTATCAACAAAAAGAACATTCAGTCCGCCGACTTTCACTTCCCCGGTCACACCGAATACCTCGAAGAAAAGTTCGGCACCGGTACTCCATCTCTAATGTTGCTGATGAACGATGTAATGCGCGTAGCTGTTGTAACAGGTCATATTCCGGTTGCCGAAGTATCCAATGCGCTAACGAAGGAACTGATTACAGAAAAACTACTTGTATTCAATAAAGCGCTGAAACAGGATTTTATGATTGTTCGCCCACGGATTGCGGTATTGGGACTTAACCCACATGCCGGCGACGAAGGCGTGATTGGCGATGAAGAACAAAAAACAATTATTCCAGCGCTGAAAGAAGCCGAGAAACAGGGCGTTGTTTGCGTGGGACCTTATGCGGCAGATGGATTTTTCGGATCGGGTCAGTTCAGTAAATTCGATGGCATATTGGCAATGTATCACGACCAGGGATTAATTCCATTTAAAACAATATCGATGGACAGTGGCGTGAACTTTACCGCCGGTCTTTCGGTGATACGCACTTCACCGGCACATGGCACAGCCTACGATCTGGCAGGGAAAAACATGGCTTCCGAGGATTCATTCCGCCAGGCTATTTACACAGCCTGCGATATTTATCAAAACCGTATGATTAACAAAGAAATCACGGCCAATCCACTAAAAGTGGAGAAAAGGGTAGAACGAGGCGGTAGAGTAGAATAAGCTTCGAATCATGCTGATGTATAACAAATAAGGTTGCTGCAAAATTTGCAGCAACCTTATTTGTTTATATTCTTTAGATATTAAGTTTTTTACGTCCTATATTTTGAACATCAATGCGCCGATTCGAACTGCTGCAGGAATCGCACATCGTTTTCGGAGAACATGCGCAGGTCTTTTACCTGATATTTCAGGTTGGTAATGCGTTCCACACCCATGCCAAATGCGTAACCCGAATATACTTTAGAGTCGATGCCACAGTTTTCCAACACATTTGGATCCACCATGCCACAACCAAGAATTTCGACCCAACCGGTATGCTTGCAGAACGGACAACCTTTACCGCCACATATATTGCACGAAATATCCATTTCGGCGCTAGGTTCGGTGAAGGGGAAATAAGATGGACGTAAACGAATCTGGGTTTCTTCACCAAACATTTCCTTGGCAAAATACATCAAAGCTTGCTTGAGGTCGGCAAACGAAACATTTTTGTCGATATAAAGTCCTTCCACCTGGTGGAAAAAACAGTGGGCACGATAAGAAATCGCCTCGTTGCGATACACACGACCCGGGAACAACATACGAATCGGAGGTTTCTGATGAGCCATAACACGCGACTGTACCGACGATGTGTGCGTGCGCAAAATAACATCAGGCTGTTGTTCGATAAAGAATGTATCCTGCATATCGCGCGCCGGATGTTCGGGAGGGAAATTGAGCGCACCGAAAACATGCCAATCATCCTCAATTTCAGGGCCTTCGGCAATAGTAAAACCTATACGGGCAAAAATATCGATAATTTCGTTTTTAGTAAGCGATAGCGGATGACGGGTTCCCAGTTTAAAAGGGTCGGCACTTCGGGTCAAATCTGTTTTATTAGATGTGTCCACTGCATTACCGAATGATTCTTTTAGTTCGTTGATTTTATCCTGTGCAGTGTTTTTCAACTCATTAAGAAGCAATCCAACCTCACGTTTTTCTTCGTTGGCCACATTGCGAAAATCGTTGAAGAGTTCGGAAATCTGTCCTTTTTTACTCAGGTATTTGATTCGCAACGCTTCCAGTTCGTCGGCGTTGGCGGCAGCCATTCGGTTCACCTCTTCGAGCAACTCATTTATCTTGCTTTTCATTTTCAAATTCAGTATTTTTGACTGTAAGCAATCTATTTCTCAATTGTTTACATATTCATTTTTAAGCTTTTGCAAATATATTTCGAAGTGCAAAAGTAATCATTTTTACTCAAAAATCATTGACCTTAAAAAAAATATAGAAACTAAACTGTTTTTATCTGAATTTTAGCTTATATTTGTCAGACGCAAAACCGAAAAGCTTATGCATACTGAAGATATAATCAATTTTCTGAAAGAATTAAACGAAAACAACAATCGGGAATGGTTTGCCCAAAACAAGAGCCGTTACGAGAAAGTCAAATCAAAGTTCGAAGAAATCAGTCGTTTACTCATCTCCGAAATTTCAATTTTCGACAATGATATCAAGAATGTAGATGTAAAAGATTGTGTTTTCAGAATCTACCGCGATATACGTTTTTCTACAGACAAAACACCCTATAAAACCCATTTTGGAGTATACATTGCTTCCGCCGGTGGTAGAAAAAGCCAGCGTGGAGGTTATTATTTACACCTCGATCCGGCCGGCAGTTTCATTGCTGTAGGCGTATGGTGTCCTCCACCCAACATACTCAAAGCATTGCGTCAGAGTGTATGCGATAATATCGACGAACTGAACGAAATCCGCAATGAAACCGGCTTCAACACCTATTTCAAAACATTTTTCGAAGAAGATAAACTGAAAAATGTTCCTGCCGGATTTCCACGCGATTTTCCTGACGCCGAACTGTTGAAGTTGAAACATTACATGGTTGAATACAAGCTGGATGATAAAATTTTGAACGCATCTGACTTTGTGTTGCAATTGGCTCAAATTGCCCGTGCAGGCTATCCTCTGAACAAGTTTCTCAACTACACAGTAGATGAAGTTATTTAAAAACTTAACAAAGAAATATGATACTTGATACCTTAAAAAACTGTACCAAATACGAAATGGTACATCCCCGCTTCAAAGTGGCGTTTGATTTTCTTAAGAGCGCCGACTTGTTATCGCTTCCTCCTGGAAAAACTGAACTCGAAGGAACAGATGTGGTTGTAAATGTGGTTGAAATTACCGGAAAACCCATCGAACTGGCCCGAATGGAAACTCACCAACAGTTTATTGATATACAAATACCGCTTGGAGCAGTAGAAACAATGGGTTGGAAATCGGTAGATCAGCTCGAAAACCCAATGGGACCTTACAACGCAGAAAAAGATATCACTTTTTTTGAAGATGCAGCCAGCAACCTGATCAAGGTACAGCCTTTCGAATTTGCAATTTTTTTCCCCGAAGATGGTCATCAACCGGGTATTGGCGAAGCAACCTATAAAAAAATTATCGTAAAATTGCGGGTATAAAAAATATCAAATTGAATTGTTCCTTTAATTATGCAAAACGAGAGTGAGTTGTATCTTTTTAAATAACATTTTTATAAATAAGAGTTTATGAATATTCTGCCGATTATTAAATCCGATCCATATCTTGTACCTTTTGCAGATGCTATTTACGGGCGGTACGAGCATTTTAACAAAATGGAGAAAAAGCTTACCGGCGACAACCAGTCGCTGTCCGACTTTGCTACAGGTTACTTGTATTTTGGCCTTCATCGTCAAACCGATGGATGGGTTTTTCGCGAATGGGCGCCAAATGCAACTGCCATTTTTCTGATTGGCGATTTTAATAATTGGCAACGACATCCCGACTATCAACTAAAAAAGATGCTCAACGGCATCTGGGAAGTCCATTTGCCCGATTATGCAATGGCGCACACACAGCTATACAAACTACTTATCGAATGGGAAGGTGGTAGCGGCGAACGTATTCCGGCATGGGCACGCAGGGTTGTTCAGGATGAGCAAACAAAGATTTTCAGCGCTCAGGTTTGGAATCCGATTCAGCAGTATAAATTTAAAACAAAAAAATTCACTCCGCAAACCGAGCCTTTACTCATTTACGAATGTCATATCGGAATGTCCGGGAAAGAGGAAAAAGTGGCCACTTACGAGGAATTCCGGACTTCCGTTCTGCCCCGTATCGCCAAAGGAGGTTATAACTGCATACAGATTATGGCCATTCAGGAACATCCCTATTACGGCTCGTTCGGCTACCACGTATCCAGTTTTTTTGCTGCTTCCTCGCGGTTTGGTACTCCAGAAGAATTGAAACACCTGATAGACGATGCACATGGAATGGGAATAGCTGTGATAATGGACATCGTTCACTCGCACGCCGTTCGCAACGAAATTGAAGGACTTGGTCGGTTCGATGGAACTCCATATCAATACTTTCACGGTGGCTCACGCCGCGAACACCCGGCCTGGGATTCGCTTTGTTTCGATTATGCAAAACCGGCAGTGCTTCACTTCTTATTGTCCAATTGCAAATTTTGGCTCGAAGAATATAAGTTCGATGGATACCGTTTCGATGGCGTTACGTCCATGCTTTACAGAAGCCACGGACTTGGCGAAGATTTCAGCGGTTACTCATCTTATTATAACATGAACCAGGATGGGGATGCCATTTGTTACCTCACACTCGCCAACAAACTGATACATGATGTTAAACCAAATGCCATTACAATTGCTGAAGAAGTGAGTGGAATGCCCGGATTGGCTTCGAAAGTTGAAGATGGGGGAATCGGTTTCGACTATCGCATGGCCATGGGAATTCCTGATTTCTGGATTAAAATGATCAAAGAAGTAAAAGACGAAGACTGGAGACCCGGCCACATTCTATGGGAACTCACCAACCGACGTGCCGACGAAAAAACAATCAGTTATGCCGAGAGTCACGACCAGGCATTGGTAGGCGATAAAACGATTATTTTCCGCCTGATTGACTCCGAAATGTACTGGCATATGCAACGGGGCGACAATACATTCAGGGTCGATCGCGGTATTGCTTTGCACAAAATGATTCGCCTGATTACTGCCAGCACCATAAATGGCGGTTATCTTAACTTTATGGGAAATGAGTTCGGTCACCCCGAATGGATTGACTTCCCGAGAGAAGGGAATGGTTGGTCGCACAAATATGCGCGCCGCCAATGGGGTCTTGTCGACAATAAAAATCTATTGTACAATGCACTAGGTGAATTCGATCAGGCCATGATATCGCTCTTAAAATCGGTACATCAGTTCAATCAGTTGAACATTGAAAAACTATGGGACAATGAAGGAGATAAAGTATTAGCTTATCAGCGAGGTAATCTGATTTTCGTTTTTAACTTTAATGGCGTAAAATCATTCAGCGATTATGGCATTCTGGCCAACAAAGGTACATATAAAATTGTACTTAATACCGACGAATCGGTGTATGGAGGCTTCGATCTTATCGACGAAAGTCTTAAGCATTTAACCTTATCCGAACCAAAAGATCCTTCAGGAAAAGAGTGGTTAAAACTCTATATCCCGGCACGTACAGCTTTGGTATTGAAAAAACAGTAACTCCCTGTAGAAAGGAAAAAGCAGCAACAATCTAAATTGTTG
>CAYMHE010000043.1:0-22616 GCA_964390175.1 uncultured Paludibacter sp. | reverse complement strand
TTGAAGTACTTGCCATATCTTCGCTATGTAAGCAAGTAAGTGTAACAAGGCTGTTGCGACCAAAATCATTTAGTTTAATCCAATGTTCAGGCGATAGTTTTACTACAATTCGTTGTTGTGTTTCTAAAAATTCCACAAAATGCATCACTTCTTCGGCAAGTGCATTGAAATGAGAAGTAAGGTTTACTCCGTTGCTTGTTTCGGCGGCATCAATCCATGTGTTATCTGACTTAAAAACATAGAAAAGAAAGCGACTAAACAAACCGTCCTCAGAAGATTTAATAAGGTTCACAACTTGTCCGGGTGTTCCTGCTAATGCTACCGAAAAGCATGGTTTATTGATTTCAACATATTCTTTACCGGTCTTTCGACTATATGATATTGGTTCATGGTGAAATGCTTTCCGTAATAAATCGGAATAGCCACCCCAATCCTGTTTCATTACATTCCCCATTGAATCAGCTTCAGTTTCGCAAAAGATACCATTCTGGTCGCCCTCTTTGAGGTGTTGAATGACCCTTGCACTGCTATTGTTTGCGGGAATAAATAATACTTTAAAAGGAGGTTCTTCAGGCATTTCAAGTTCCTCTACGCAACAATTTTTGTCAGTTAATTTCTTTTTATATACTTGCATTTGAATGGTATATGCTTTTTTCTTCGCTTCGCTTTCTTCTAATAATTTATTGTGATATTTTTGCCCCAAAATTTTAGCGGAAGCTAATCCTGACTTTCCACTTGCTGCCGGTGCAACAACGAAAGTATAAAGGTTAGCACGATTTTCTTCACCATTGTACAGACTAATTACATTTTTCATACAACCACTCATAATGGTCAATGCACCAGTAAGAAAAACATCCCGCTGCCGTTTGTTTGTAAATACTTCACAACCTTTTTTGAAAATTACAGGAAGATTGTCAAAAATTTCGTCTGGTATATATGGCATATTAAGTAATTGATTGTTTTTCAAATCAATATCTTCTTCTGTTGTGTCGTTTGACTTTGCAATGTTTGCAATGTTTGCAAGCGTGTTGTTATTTTGAGAACAGGATTTTTCTGACAATGGGTTGCAAGCGTGCAGATTGGTTTGTTTGTAACTGTGTTTAACGATATTATTGATTTCAGTGCTTTTAAAGTCGAGCTGTTCGAATTGTAGCAGATAATTGAAAGCTGTGTTTTGATCTATTCCAATTCTATTTAATCCACAACTTAGCAAGCCTACATAGTGATTTCTGTTGCCCGAAGTGAATGTTTCGGTTTTGTCCAGGTTTGTTTTGATAACTTCGCATTGTTCGAAATCTGATTTAGTTGAGGTATTCAATTTTGGAATTGAAATTGTTTTACTCTCATTTACAGCCAATGGTTTGGGTAAGAAATCGGTTAAGAATTCTTTACCAATTGTAGGAGCATCGTAATTATAGTAACTGTTGCCATCCCACGAAAGATAACAGGCACGGGAGATATCTGAACATTGTTTGTCTATTTCCAATTTCATTTTCTTTCGGAAATAGTTTTGAAATGATTTGAAATAGTCGGAGTGACTACCTACCTCAATGTCAATACAATAAAACACTTTCAACCCATTTCCTGAAGGACTTTCAAAAAAGAGTGTTGGGGTTATATTTTCTAACAGATTTGCTTTTAACTCACGCAAATCGTTTACATGGTCAAAATCTAAACAAAAGATATTGCTTCGTTTAATTAATGCCTCGTTGTTTCGAGTAGAAAAACAACCAGAGGGTGTTATATAATCCAAAGTCTGTTTTATGCTTTTATTACCAGCCCTTATTGCCTTTATCTTTTCTACATAATCAGTTGATCTAACTAACTTATTGAGTTGCTCTAAAGTGATATTTTCTGTTGGGATTGTTGATTTAATGCCACCCTTATATAAGCTGAATTGATTATTTTTCATGGCGTGCTTTTTTATTGGTTTTACTGTAATTCTGATCGAGTAATTTCTGTAAGTCGGAAATACGATAGTAAATTTTATTTCCTATTTGGGAAAAATCTATTACCCCGGTATCTCTCCATGTTTGGGCGGTCTTTTGACTTATACCCATGAGTTTGATAAATTGAGCGTTATCAATTATATCAATTGGTTTATCCATCACCGGCTTGTTTAAGGCTTCAACGATTTCAGAGAGTTTTTGCTGGGTCTTCTTGTAGTTGTCAGTAATTTCCTGAAACGACCTGCGACGTTCATCATCTTCGTCGAAACGTTTGTAAATGTCGGAGACGAATTTTTCAAAGTGAGCTTTATAGTCCATCATTTGCGTATTTTTTTAGGAGTTAATACACATTCAGAACTGGTGAGCATTTCGGAGCGGGTAGATTTACGGCCAGATTGAATCCATTCGCTTAGTTCGGATTCAGAGAAGTAAAGCCGCTTACCAAGTTTTGAGAAAGGAATTTCCCTACGGCTTACATAGCCATAGATTGTTGGGACGGTTAAATTCAGATATTTTGCAGCTTCTTGTATTGACAAAGGTTTGCCGGTTGCTGCGTTGGGGTTATCGTTACTTTTCGTTTCGAGTAACAATGTGAGTGAGTCAACTTTTTCAATAAGCAAACTCACTGCTTGCGGAAGGTTTTCAAAAGATAATACATTTGTATTCATTTTTTATTGTGCTTTGTGTGGCACAAAAAAAATGTGCCACTGGTTAGTATGGCACAAATGTAGAATATTTAAATCATGTATGTTATTGATATTCAGTTGTTTATAGTTGTCTGAAAACTACAAACAACTAGACAACTGGATTTTCTATTATTTTGGTGAGTTTTTCTTTGATTTTGATATAATCGGCATCGATTTCTTTTTTAGTTGGAAGATTTAATTCGTTTGAAAAAGGGTTGATATATTTGTTTACAGCTTGAAATTTATCAAAAGAGTTATCTTCTTTGAATAACTGAATAAATTGCTTTCTTGAATGCGTTTTGGAATTTGAAATAATTGAAATGATTTTGTTTTCCTCCTGTAATATATAAATTAAAATTGCCAGCCGTTTGCCTTCAACAGACTTAAATTCATATTGTATTTTTTTTATTACCTCAATAACTTTTACCTCTGTTAGAAAGTCAATTAGAGTTATGGGTTGATTCTTGCTTGTTAGTTGTGTTGTATGTTTTTTTTGTGAATATTGTGAATTGTTTAAATTTGTAATACTTTTAGCTAATTCAATTGATTCGATATATTTGTCAGCTCTATTGTTTGTGATTTTCATTCCTGTAGATAGTTCTATTAAGGAAAATGATAATTTATTTTTGAGTTTTATTGAATCTAGTTCGTAATTGGTGTATGAAGCTAGATTGCTAATTGTTAATTCGCTTGTAATTTCACTTGCTTCTTCAACTAGTAAGTCTTTGGTAATTGATAAGGAATAAAAGTGTGATAAGCCTTTTGAGAACTCAGCTTTTAAAAATATTGTACTAATAATATCGTATATAAAAGTGTTGAATTTAATGTATTCAATAGAAACTTTATCGTTATGGATTTTAGTAAAAATTTTAAGCGACTTAAGATAGTTCTTCTGGTTGTCGAGCAGTATATCTTCATCTTCAACGGTATAATTATTGAAAAATGAATTCGGATCGTTTTTAAGCTCATTTGTTATTTTGTAAATGCAATCTGACAAGTTTAAAAATGAAATAAAAAATTCAATTATTTCAGGAGTAATTTCTTTATTGTGCTCTTTGGCGAGTTTTTTTAATTCTTCAAGAAGTTTTTCCATATTTCAGAAGTTCATTAATTTTTTAGTCAAATCTTCAATGCTATCATCTTCGAATCCACTAAAATAGTTTTGAGTGGTTTTTAAATCAGCGTGTCCAAGCTGCTCACTTACTAACTCCATACTAGCTCCGGATTTTATTGCATTGGTGCTGAAAGAGTGGCGAGCATAGTAAGTAGAAATGTTTTCATCGATACCAACGACTTTAGCCAATTTTTTCAAGCCCTGATTAACCGAACGTGTGAAATTTTTAATTGCAACCTGCTTTTGCTCCGCAGTCATATTTTCATTAATGATATTAAAAACAAACGAGTTTGGTTTTAAATCCGGATTGCCATATTTTTTGATAACATCATGTGCAAAAGCCGTCAAATATACGGAAATTTCTGTTTGTTCAGAAGTAGTACTTTCGGTTTTTTTTCTAAAAAACTTCAAACGATTGCCATCAATCTGATTGTATTTGAGGTTTGCTATATCTTTAAAGTTCATACCGCTGCAATTGTATGAGAAAAAGAAAAAATCTTTTGCCCGGGTTCGTTCAGGCGATCCTTCAGCTTCGAAAAGCTTTTTGAGTTCATCTTGTTTTAAGGATTTCTTTACCTTACGTACTTTAGCAATTTTGTATTTAGTCTTTTCCTTGCCAAATGGGTATATTTTATTTGAAATGTCTCCGTTGGTAATGGCAGTATTGAAAATGGCTCTGAGCGCACGTAAATACATACTGACAGTGGTTGTACTCTTGCCATTGTTTTTCATAAATTCTTCGTATCTTTGCAACCAATCAGGCGTGATTTCTGTAAACAATAATACATTGTTGTTTTTAGTTTTCAGAGTTGAATTGAACTTTTTAAGCGAGTTTAAGCTGTTTTGGTAGTTGTCTGCATTGCCAATTCTTCCATGCGATCTGTTGTCATCTATGGCGTATTTAAAGGCATCAAAGACATTTGCTTTGTTGCGTGGTTCGGAAAACATTTCCTTTTCGAATTTCTCAAATGAAAAGGGAATAATGCTCTCGGCAATCTCACAAGCTCTTGATAAAAGTTTGTTTAGCTCAATGGAAAGTTGAATGTATTTACCTTTTGGTTTATTGGACCTGGCAAGTTCAAAATCTTCGGGAGTCATTTTATAGTTGGTACTATACATTTTTGTAACTCCTAAAGAGGGGGACAATACTCTTAGCTTAACAATGTAAATGCCTGAATTCCTTTTAATTCGTTGGTCGTGATAAATGGTAATTGAGCAGTCCATACAAGTATATTTTTAAAGTTGACTATACATTTTCTATACATTTTGTACTACAAATATACACAAAATAAACGAATAACAAACATATAATAACAATAAAATAATTATATATTTCATTGTTTTTCAGCACAATAAATGTAATACTGCAAAATATAAGGTAAGTCAATTTATGCTTTGGGAGCAGGGGGTCGTGGGTTCGAATCCCGCTACCCCGACTAAAAAAAGGATTTACTGATTTATCAGTGAATCCTTTTTTTGTTTCAAATTTATTTTGTAGTGTAGCCAGGTGGTTAGTACATCCCTATTTTGGAGTCGGGAGGATCGCGAGTTCGAATCCCGATACCGCTTCACGAAAGAGGATTTATCAAACGATAAATCCTCTTTTTATTTGACTTAATATTTTAAAATGAAAGCATTTTTTTGATATTTTCTACTGACCATCAGGTATTTCAGGCTCCACCAATCGTTTCAGTTTGTCGAGCGACTCCTGCCAGCCTAAATAACACATTTCCACAGGTATCATATCTGGAATCCCCTCCTGTGTTGCAGTTAGTTCGGTGCCGCATATTACTTTTTTTAGCGTAATGGTGGTAATCATTTGCCCTGGCATTGAAGGGTCGTCGAACTGATCGGAATACTTCAAAAGTTCGTTGGGTACAATTTCCAGATATTCACCGCCAAAGGAATGGCTACTGCCTGTCGAAAAATTGGTAAATGTCATTTTGTATTTTCCCCCTATTTTTACATCCATTTCGTGAACTTTACATATAAAGCCATAAGGAGGAAGCCATGCAGCCATTGCATCGGCATCAGTAAATGCCCGAAATATCTTCTCCGGACTTGCAGTTAAGACTCGGTGTAGTGTTACAGTATTTGTTACCATTGTTCTTCATTTTAAATTTTCAAACTAACATAATAACATTTTTTTTCTGGATTTGGTTCGAATCCGGCTACCCCGTCACAAAAAGAACATATTTGTAAATCCTTTTTTCTTTTGTTTGAAACTGACAATCATTTTAGAGTGATTCTGTCACAACAGAATTAACGAAAGAAATAAATATCTATAAAAAGCATAATCATTTTCTATCATTTATAAAATCATTGTTCCAACCTATTTCATATCTTTGTGAAAAAAAACACTAAAAAATGAACTGGATTATTTTGATTATTGCAGGAGTATTTGAAGCAGCATTTGCACTCTGCCTGGGGAAGGCAAAAGAAACAAGTGGTAGTGAAATGTATTTATGGTACATTGGGTTTGTTATCACCCTTGTCATCAGCATGGTACTACTAATGAAAGCAATTCAGACTTTACCAATAGGCACTGCCTATGCCGTATGGACAGGCATTGGAAGCGCCGGAACGGTCCTGTTGGGAATTTTTATATTTAAAGAACCAGCCACCTTTCTCCGGCTTATTTTTCTATTCACACTTATTGGCTCTATTATAGGACTAAAAGCTGTAAGTTAACCAAAGCTTGTACCATAAGTAACTGTATATTAACAAACAATTATGAAACGAACTATCCTGATTCTTTCTATTTTATTATTAATGGATACAATTTACGCCCAACAACAATCAAATGCAAATATGAAAACAGCCTTATTACTTATCGACATTCAAAATGACTATTTTGAAAACGGAACAATGGCACTTGTCGGCTCCGACAAAGCAAGTGAAAACACTAAATTGATTCTTGAACGATACAGAGCTAACCACCAGACAATAATTCATATACAACACATTGCAACAAGTCCGAATACAACTTTTTTTCGACCAAATACGACTGGTGCTGAAATCAATAACAATGTAAAGCCACTGAATAACGAAAAAGTGATTGTCAAACACTATCCCAACAGTTTCAGAGACACCGAACTGACTGATTATTTGAAGAGTAAAAACATTAGCAATTTGGTGATTTGTGGAATGATGACGCACATGTGTGTGGATGCTACCACAAGAGCAGCTAAAGATATGGGATACGATATTGTGCTGATTGGCGATGCCTGTGCCACCAAAGACCAGGAAATCAATGGACAAAAAGTAAAGGCGGAAGAAGTTCAAAAAAGCTTTTTAGCCGCGCTGAATTATTATTACTCTACAGTGCTCACTACTCAGCAATATCTTGAGATACAAACAAAACAGGATGCCATCCATTAAATTGCATCCTGTTTATAATAACTTTCTGATTGTTTTTACCGACTTATCGTAATCTGAAGTTAACAGGTAATGTATGTTTAACCCGCACCGACTTACCCTCCAATTTTCCGGGTATCCAATTAGGCATCGCATTCACCACTCTTAAAGCTTCAATATCGAGATAATAGTTGGCATTCTTTACGATTTTAGCATCCGTCACTTTGCCATCCTTACCAACCACAAACTGTACCAACACCCGGCCTTCAATGCCAAGTTTTTGCGCTTCTACCGGATAACGCACATTATTAGCTAAAAAAGAGAAGAGTTTTTTATCTCCTCCTTTAAATGCAGGCATTTCAGCAAAAGGAAAGTAATCCACTTTAACTCCTGTGGAATCGTAGCAGGCACCCGTTATCAGTGTATCGTTGCTGTAAACGTCGTCGCGTTTCAGGTTTCCATTGAGCCAATACGATTTTACAGTTCCATTAAATTTATTGAGCCTGAAATTCTGTTCATGTTTCAGCTGCCCGTTGCTGTACCACTCGCGCATAAGGCCATGAGCTAAAGTATCTATCTTATCAGTTTTCTCATTTTTCATTTTCAGATATTCAATCTCGAACATAGGTTTCGAATTGTCGTGAAACGCTTTGTAAATAAGCCCGTTCGCATAAACTGGATGAGCTTCGAAACGATAATCGATATTCGGAAGCCGATGATGTATTCCGCCGGTAATCCATATATTGGCAGATTGTTGAGCACTGGCAAAAAAACAAACAGAAACAAGCAGAACTAAGAAATTTAGTTTTTTCATTGTAATATAGTTGAAAGTTATTTAGAATTGATAAGATCTTCTATTTCATTTAAATGCAATTTAAAATGGCTTAGATAATCAAGTATCATTGCTTTGAGCGATACCCGCTGCTGAAGTGCCGAAATCCATTCATTGTTTAGTTTTTCGGGATTCACATTGTCGATCACATGCGCGATATGAAGATTCGAATACTTCCATAACTGCACAAGATTTTCCCAGTTTTCATTCTGATAATTCTGAATGGCAATCCATCTGTCGTTGTTTCCCAGATTGGCATAATCGGGATAAATCAGTGGCGAAGGAATTGTACTGTAAATGAATGATTCGGTGGGTATTATTCGATGCTGAATCGACCATATGTCCCACTATCTGCTTTATTGTCCTGTTCTGAATATTCCTGCGGTTGCCTATTACTTCTTCGGGGAGACTGAGTAACCTGAGTTTCCATTCACTTACAATAATTACAAATTACTCATTATTTAACTAAAATTAAAAAAAATTTTTATAAATTTTTATTTTTTTTTTTTTTAATTTAAAAAAATGAAAAATTTTAATTTATAAAAAAAAAAAAAAAAAACTGATTTTACAGGAAAAGTGGAAAAACGATAGAGTGTCCGAAATGACTTTATGTTAATGCAAAAATATCACTACAAAGCATTACTTTGCAAAAATAAAGAAAGAGTTTTAAATTCAAAAGAAAATTTCACTAAAATTTAAAAATGTTTTAAGATAATTTCATTTCTATTCATATTCAGATATTGTGATGAAACAAGAATTGGCATTCATATTTCTAATTTAAAACACATGAAATCCAAGACTTACAAACAAAAAAAAACTCTGCAAATAAGACATTTACAGAGTTTTTTTCGTTTCGAAATTATTTTATTTCAGAAAATCCAGCCGTATTGGGCTAAAAGTATCTATCAGCACTCCTTCTTCTATACATTTAACGCCATGCAGCACATTCGGCTCCATATATAGTCCATCACCGGCTTTTACAAGACGCGTCTCCTCCCCTATTTGAAATTCAAAAGCGCCACTCACCACATAAGTACATTGGCAATGCTCATGCTGATGCGCGTAACCAATCGCTCCTGCTTTGAACTCAATCTTTACAAGCATCATTTTCTCGTCGTATCCCAACACCTGACGCCGTGTCATCTCATTGAGCTGAACCCATTCAGTTTGATTTTCGAAAATAAAATTTCCGCTATTCATAATGTTTTAAGTAAAAAAACTGACAGAAGATTACATCAACTCCTTGCCTTCGTAGTAATTTATAAATGCCTTATTTACAAGCCTGTTTCCACCTGGTGTAGGATAATCGCCCGTAAAATACCAATCTCCTCTGTGATCCGGACAGGCAGTATGTAGCCCATCAATAGTTTGATACACAAGTTCCACCGGACAATCCACTTCGGAAGGTGTAAGCATTTTAGCAATTTGTGCCGATATTTCCTCCTGAGTGAAGGGTTTGTAAATTTCAGTCACATAGTTAATAACTTCCTCTTTCGGAAGGTTTTCCTGAGCCTTAGATTTTTGATATACTTCATCAATCACAATTTGACGACCGGTCTCTTTTAATAATTGTATGGCCGCTCTGAAAGCACAAAACTCGCTCATGCTAGCCATGTCGATGCCATAATAATCGGGGAAACGCACCTGTGGCGAGGATGAAACAATCACTATTTTTTTGGGTTCAAGTCGATTCAGGATAGTAAGAATACTCTGTTTAAGCGTAGTACCTCTCACAATAGAATCGTCGATAACCACCAGATTATCCTGTTTCCCGCGACGGATAGAACCGTAAGTGACATCGTAAACGTGCGTGGCCAGATCGTCTCTCTCCAGATTGGTCGAAATAAATGTACGTAATTTTATATCCTTAATCAGCACTTTCTCTACTCTTATCGACTGTTGAGTTGCTTCTTTTATTCCGTCCGTCATACCATAAAAAGCAACTTCGGCAGTATTAGGAATAAAAGAAAACACTGTATTTTTCACATCATTCTCTATCGACTTTAAAATAGATTTGCTTAGCGATTCACCTAATTTTTTACGTTCTTTGTAAATATCGATATCGCTACCGCGCGAAAAATAGATCCGTTCGAATGAGCATTTGGCAAGTTCATCGGCAGCCGGGCGTATTGTCTCAAATTTTATCGTACCGTTTTTCTTTATAATCATCGATCTTCCGGGAAGTAACTCATGTACATCTTCCTCCTTTACATTCATGGCTGTCTGAATAACAGGACGTTCGGAAGCAACAACCACGATTTCATCATTGGCATAATAAAAAGCAGGGCGAATACCTTTAGGGTCACGGAAAACAAAAGAATCGCCATGCCCCAGCATACCACATATAGCATAACCGCCATCCCACATCTTTTCTGATTTTCGTATGAATGAAGCAATGTCCAGCTGTTCTTCAATTTTTGTAGTAATAATCAGATCGTTTGTATAACGTTGTTTTAGTTTATCATATTCCTTTTGAACTTCTTTGTCGAGCTTAAAACCTAAAGATTCGAGCATCAGAAAAGTATCGCCCTTGTCGCGCGGGTGCTGACCTTTCAGCGTCAAATGATCGAATAATTCGTCTACATTTGTCAAATTAAAATTACCGGCCAGCAACATGGTACGGTTTTTCCAGTTATGACGGCGCAGAAATGGATGAACATATTGCAATCCGCTTTTTCCGGTAGTACTGTAACGTAAATGTCCCATGTACAATTCACCGGCAAAAGGCAACTCAAGTTTAGCTTTTTCAGGATCGGAATATACATCGGCCGTTGAGTTGGACAGGGTTTTGTTTATTCCGGCAAATATTTCCTGAATAGCATTCTTTCCTTCTACCCTGTCACGCCATATGTATTCTTCGCCCGGAGGAACGTCAAGCTTCACGGTTGCCAGTCCGGCACCTTCCTGTCCACGATTATGTTGCTTTTCCATAAGCAAATACATTTTCTGTAAACCGTATTGCCACGTTCCGTATTTCTTCTGATAATAATCAAGTGGCTTCAGCAGCCTTATCATTGCTATTCCGCACATAATTAATTGATAGTTAACAACTAATAATTAGTATTATTGTTTCTTTTAATTTTATCCTAATGAAATAAAAAGCCCCGACACGGATGCAGGGGCCTGATTATAAGTATTATTCTACAGTTACCGATTTAGCCAGATTGCGCGGCTGATCCACATCGCAGCCTTTTACCACAGCTATATGATAAGCCATCAGCTGCAAAGGAATAGCCGCCAGCAAAGGCACCAGGCATTCCTCTGTATCGGGAATGCTTATGCTATAGTCCGAAAGATTTTTCACAACTACATCGCCCTCGGTTATTACCGAAATAATTTTTCCTTTACGGGCTTTAATTTCCTGTATATTACTCACCACTTTATCGTACATTCCGGCACTGGTAGCAATCACCACCACAGGCATTTCCTGGCTTATCAAAGCTATAGGGCCATGCTTCATTTCGGCAGCAGGGTATCCTTCGGCATGGATATACGAAATTTCTTTCAGTTTTAATGCACCTTCCAGAGCTACAGGGAAGTTATAACCGCGTCCCATATAAATAAAATTCTGAGCATATGTAAATGTCTTTGCAAATTGAGCAATGGCATCGTTCTGATTCAGAATATACTTTATTTTTTCAGGAATACGTCCTAATTCCTGCACAGTTCTGAGGTACTGTTCTTCTGACAATGTTCCTTTTTCACGTCCTATGATCAGCGCAAGCATAGTAAGTACAGTTACCTGAGCGGTAAACGCTTTTGTGGATGCTACACCAATTTCGGGGCCAGCATGCGTATAACAACCTGAGTGTGTATTACGCGGAATAGATGCTCCTACCACATTACAAATACCAAAAATAAATGCACCATTCGATTTTGCCAATTCCACAGCCGCAAGGGTATCAGCAGTTTCGCCCGATTGTGAGATCGGAATTACAATATCATCCTTGTTGATCACAGGCTTACGATAACGGAATTCGGAAGAATATTCCACTTCTACAGGAATACGTGCAAATTCTTCAATGGCATACATTCCAATCAAACCCGCATGCCATGATGTGCCGCAAGCAGTGATGATTATACGTTTGGCATTCAGAAACTTTTCTTTATTGTCGATAAAACCCGAAAGGGTAATGTTATTTTCGTCCACATTCACACGTCCGCGCATACTATCGCTCAGCGTTTGGGGTTGTTCGAAAATTTCTTTTATCATAAAATGCGGAAAACCGCCTTTCTCGAGTTGACTCAGAGTCATTTCAAGTTTTTTTATCTCCGGCGTTTTTTCAACATTCGAAATCGTCTTTATTTTAATTTCTTTATCACGTTCTAGTGTAACAATTTCTTCGTCGCCCACATACACTACCTGATTTGTATATTCAACAATAGGCGTAGCGTCCGAGGCAATAAAAAATTCGCCTTCACCAATACCAACTACCAAAGGACTGCCTTTGCGTGCAGCTACAATGATATCGGGTTTTCCTTTTTCAATAACGGCAATAGCATAAGCGCCGACTACCTGATTAAGTGCGAGTTGAACAGCTGTAGTTAAGTCTACATTATTCGATTTTTTTACATATTCGATGAGCTGAATCAACACTTCGGTGTCGGTTTCGCTATTGAAAGTGAAACCGTGCTTTTTTAACCCTTCTTTCAATACCGCATAGTTTTCGATAATGCCATTGTGGATCAGCGCCAGTTCTTCCGATTGCGAATAATGAGGATGTGCGTTTACCTGATTCGGCTCGCCATGCGTGGCCCAGCGGGTGTGAGCAATACCAATGGTTCCCTGTATGTCCTGTTGTTCGGCAAATCTTACCAAATCAACGACTTTTCCTTTTGCTTTGTACACGTTCAGATTTCCATCGTTCATCAAAGCAATACCAGCACTATCGTACCCACGGTACTCAAGTCGTTGGAGTCCTTTTATCAAAATGGGATAAGCCTGTTGCTTACCAATATATCCTACAATTCCACACATATAATAAATTTTATATTAAGATTAAATAAGTATTTCCCCATCAGCTCTCTACAATTTTCCTCTCAGACGTTCCATCGCTAACAATGTACCTTCGCGACTGCTGAAACCGGTAAATCGCATAAATCCTTCGCCCGATTGTCCAAAAACCACTCCGGGAGTTCCCACAATCTGAAATTCGTATAAAAGTTGCTGAAAGAATTTCCACGAGGGCTGATTGTCGGATGTTTTGAACCAGACATAAGGCGAACTGATACCGCCATACACTTCGAGTCCGGCATTCAAAAGTTCATTTCGAATGATACCGGCATTGGAAAGATAATAATTAACAAGATCCTTCACTTCATTTTTGCCTTTACGCGAATAAATGGCTTCGGCTCCGCGCTGAACAATATACGAAACCCCATTGGTGTAGTTGGCATTGCGTCGGCTCCACAGTTTAATAAACGGAACCTTTTCGCCCATTTGAGAGTAGACCATTAGTTCCTGTGGAAATACCGAAAATCCGCAACGGAGTCCGGTAAAACCGGCTGTTTTGGAATAACTACGTATTTCGATGGCTACTTTTCTGGCACCCTTGATTTCGTAAATACTGCGGGGCACATCCGGTTCGACCACATAGGATTGGTACGCAGCATCATAAATAATGATACTTTCGTGCTCAATGGCATAATCCACCCATTGCTTCAACATGGCTTTATTCATTGTTGTGCCGGTAGGGTTGTTGGGGTTACAAAGATAGATTACATCCACCTTTTCGGTAGGTAATTCGGGAATGAAGCCGGTATCCTCGGTACATTTGAGATACACCACATTGCTCCATTTCTGCTCTTCGTTCAGAAATCCTGCTCTACCACTCATTATCGTAGCATTTTCGTAGACAGGATAAACCGGATCGGCAATAGCAATTATATTATCTCGCCCTAGCACATGTCCGATATTTCCGATGTCAGCCTTAGCGCCATCGTTAATAAAGACACTTTCTTTATCGAGGTTAACGCCCAATGTGCGGTATTCTTTCAGAATTTTTTCAATCAAAAAGTCGTAGCCCTGAGGTGGACTGTATCCTCTGAAAGTTTCGGCCTGCCCCATTTCGTCAATAGCTACATGCATCGCCTGAACTACTTCGTTCGGCAGCGGACGAGTGACATCGCCAACACCGAGTCGGATAATTTTAATGCCGGGATGTAGTACTTTGTAGGCGTTAACGCGTTTCTCTATTTCGTCGAAACAATAGATTTCAGGAGTTTTCAGGTAATTCTCATTCGCTAATGCCATTCGGGAGAAAAGTTTTGAGATTGAAAATTTATATTGATGCTATCTGATTGCAAAATTGCACTTTTTTTTTGATTAATGAAATACCTTTATCAAAAATTTAATGATGCCTGTTTATTTGGTTTTACAAACAAAATGTTTATTGTTTTATTTTATTTACAGCTTTATGTAAGACAAGCATACACTTTTAAATAACATTTAAAACTTTATTATAGTTCTCCCCTTCAGCTTTCCCTGCAAAATTAAGTCTATGGCAGGTTTTATTTCTTCGAGAGAAATTTCATTGTAAAGCGCTAATAAATTGAGTGGTTTGAACTCGTTGGCCATTTTGTTCCATAATATTTTGCGCAGATGCATCGGATAGTTTTGCGCCGATATGCCAATTAAACTTATTCCTCTGAGAATAAACGGAAAAACCGTCATATTGAGCTGAGTAGCCGAAACGCTACCACAGGTTGTAACTGCGCCGAGTGGTTGTACTGATTTTAGCATTTTTTCGAGGATGGGTCCGCCCACTGTATCGACTCCACCGGCAAACTGCGCCGAAAGCATCGGACGTTTGTCCAGCTCCTGAAACTCCGAACGGGCAATTATTTCGCTTGCGCCCAGTTGATATAGATATTCATGTTCTTTTTCTTTGCCCGAAATAGCTACTACCGTATATCCAAGTTTCGAAAGCAGCGAAACAGCTACTGAACCCACTCCTCCTGTTGCTCCCGATACAATGATTTTCCCATCGGCAGGTTTTACAAGTTCGGTAAGGCGGGTCAACGAAATTCCGGCTGTAAAACCGGCTGTACCTATTATCATTGCTTCCTTCAAAGTCAATCCTTCGGGCAAAGCCACCACCCATGCCGAGGGCACCCGTATGTACTGACCAAAGCCTCCGGGCGTATTCATACCCAGGTCGTTTCCCGAAACAATTACCTTATCACCTTCCGAAAACAACCGGGAAGCAGAACTAACCACAACGCCGGCTGCATCAATGCCCGGAGTGTGTGGATACTTTTTGGTGATTCCCTTGTTGCCTGTAGCCGAAAGGGCATCCTTATAATTTAGTGAAGAATATTCAACCCGAACAAGCACTTCGCCTTCGGGCAATGAATCAGTATCAAGCGTTTGGATACTCTGTACAAATTCAGCATCTATTTCTTCAACAACAAAAGCACTATATTTCATCTTGTATTTAAATTTTTATTCTTATTAAAAAAACAAAAAAACGTCGGAGTGATGTCCCCCAACGTTGTTTTATATTGAATATCATAACTTCATATTTATTCAGCGTCGACTTTTATAGTATCGCGCATCGAACAGGTTCCGTTGAAAACAGCATTAGGCTCTACAACGAGCACCTTTGTTTTTACATCGCCTTTGATATTGGCTGTGCTTCGCAAGGTCAGCGCATCGTTCACTACAATATCGCCCAACACTGTGCCCACAATTTCGGCATTTGAACAGGAAATCGAGCCTTTAAGTATTCCGTTGGGTCCTATAATTACTTTGCCACTGCAAATAATTTCGCCTTCTACCTCACCATCAATTCTGAAATCGCTGTCGGCAACTATTTTGCCTACAATTTTACTCCCGTTGGTAAGTGCATTGTACATTACACCTGAATTAGTTACTATTTCTTTGGCCATAATAAAAATCGAATTCGTATTAGTTTCCAAAATTACTGCATTATTTTAATAAAAACAAATGCATACTTAAAATAATTCGCAATAACTCAGAGAAGAACCAAAACAGAAGCCTTATGGCACGAAATAAAACCACTTATTCTCCGTTTAATTTGCAAAAAAATGTTACTTTTGTTTTTAATTGTTTGCCAAACTTTTCTTCTATGCAAATCCAGCATTTACAGCACAAGCACATCGATTTCAAAAAATGGGATGATACAATTTTATCATCGGCCAATCATTTGGGCTATGCATATTCATGGTATCTCGATATTGTTTCGCCGGGTTGGGAAGCCTTGGTGACGGACGATTATGAATTTATAATGCCATTGCCCGTAAAAAGAAAATATAAGATTCCTTATCTTGTTCAGCCCGTACTGACGCAGCAACTGGGAATTTTTTCTAAAGAAGAAATCAGCGATGAGGTTATTCAGCTATTTATCAAAAACATACCCTATTATAGCTACGAGCTGAACATGAATGAAAGTAACTTTAATACCGAAGTCACCAAATTACCTAATTATGTGCTAACGCTTGAAAGTTCTTACGAAATCATTCAACAGAAATATAGTAAAAACACCGTTCGGAACCTAGAAAAAGCCCTGAAAAACAATCTCAGGGTTGTAGACGAAATAGGAATTGAGGAGTTTTTACACTTATTTTTACAAGTGAACCCGCACGCAGCAGCACTTGTAAAATCGACCTACAAACCCATCCTGACCACCGGAGCAAAAAACAAAATGATTACAATAAGTGGTGCTTACAACATAAAAAATGAATTGATCGCGGGTATATGTCATTTTTTTGCAGGGAAACGAATTGTATGTCTCTTACCGGTTTCGAACGCCGAAGCCAAAAAAACTTCAGCCATGTTTTTGTTGGTCGACAGTTTGATAAGAACTTTCGCTACGACAGATAAAATCATCGACTTCGAAGGGTCTAAAATCGAAGGAATTGCACGTTTTTACAAAGGCTTTGGAGCAATAGACCAGCCCTATTATCTATTAAAAAAATTCCGTCCCGACTTTTTGGTGGGGAAAATATAACATTTCTCTATTTATGACTAAAGTACTCTTCATATCAGCCTGGTATCCACACCGCAACGATGTAATGTCGGGGCTATTTGTACGTAAACACGCAGAGGCTGTGGCCATATACGCCAATGTGGCAGTACTTTATGTGGTGGTAGATAAAAACATTAACAGAGCAGAAATTACAACAAACACCGACAAGAATATTACTGAAATCATTGTATATTTCCCTGCCTCACATCGAAAGTACTTCAGACGAACAGAAGTATTCATGAATTTTGCAAAAGCCTACCTGAAAGGATTTCAGTTGTTGCATAGAGTGTGGGGAAAACCCGATATTTTACAAGCAAATGTATTTACCCGAACAGCTGTAGTGGCTTATATATACAAATTGCTGTACCGAAAACCTTATGTAGTCATCGAACACTGGACCCGTTATTTCAGAAGCAAAACTTTCGACAACTATATTCATAAACTGATAAGCCAACTTGTAGCGCGCAAAGCCGCTGCCGTGTTGCCTGTAACTGCTCATTTACAAACAAACATGCTGCGTCATGGAATGAAAAATTCAAATTATGTGGTTGTAAACAATGTGGTGGACGACTTCTTTATTGCTGAGAAAGTGATTGTGAAAAATGGAAAAAAAATACTGCTCAATGTAAGTTGTTTCGACGATGAACAGAAAAATCTGACAGGACTGCTGAATGTTGTTGAAGAAATATATAAAAGCCGACAGGATTTTGTACTCTATCTGGTGGGTACCGGAGCCGACTTCGATCTGATACAAACCAAAGCCACCGAGAAAGGACTGACTAACAAAGCTATTGTATTCACAGGAATGCTTCAGGGCGAAAATCTTGCTGATTTGTTTATGCAAAGTGACTTCACAGTTATGTTTTCGAATTATGAAAATATACCTGTCGTCATTTCAGAAAGTCTTGTATGCGGAAAACCTGTTATTTCGTCGAATGTGGGCGGAATTTCGGAACATATTGACGACGGGAATGGAATACTTGTTGAGCGTAACGACGAAAAAGCTTTAACGAGTGCTATTCTGTGGATGCTGGATCACTATGAAACTTACGATTCAGCTTCGATAGCAAAACAAGCCAAAGACAAATACTCGTTTCATGCTGTTGGAAAGCATTTGTATTCAATCTACAAAGAAGTACTTTCCGAATCATCCCAAAATCACAAGCAAGTTACCGGCAAAAAACACAGCAGCCTGTAACAAGTGGATTACAATAAAGTCCTCTGGACGGATATTGTTTTGAAAAATATATAAATGAAACAACTCGAAAACATAAAACTGAGATTTAAGAACAATGGAAAAGTAGTGGAGAACTATTTTTTCATGACTGCTCTCCAAATCATCAGTTCGGCATTCGGTGTTTTGATTTATCCTTACCTTATCAGAGTGCTTGGTGCCGAAAGTTACGGTTTATATGTTTTTGCGGTTGCCACTGCTTCTTATTTTGTTGGCATTGTCTCGTTTGGATTTAGTTTTCCGGGCGTGAAAGCCATAGCTCAGAACAAGGATAATCTGCAGATTAAAAGCGCTGTTGTTTCTTCTGTTTTTACAT
Organism: uncultured Paludibacter sp.; assembly: GCA_964390175.1. Lineage (GTDB taxonomy): Bacteria > Bacteroidota > Bacteroidia > Bacteroidales > Paludibacteraceae > Paludibacter. The sequence continues at coordinate 4,138 of CAYMHE010000043.1, read as the reverse complement.
CAAAGATCCTTTTAGGAATCGTAAGCTTAGTTATATTCATAGGCCTTTTACTCACAGTTCCTTTGCTAAAAGACCACAAAGGCCTGTTTTTAATTGTATATGCTCAGATTTTAAGCGAGATATTTTTTCCAATATGGTATTTTCAGGGTGTACAAAAAATGAAAATTGTTACCTATTTTCAGCTTGCATTCCGTATCTTATCGTTGCCTTTTATTTTTATTTTAGTTCGTTCAACTGACGATTTGCTTCAGTACGCCTTTATTGCCACCTTATCAGTTGTGCTTCCGGCTATTGCTTTGTACGTTTATCTTATCCGTCGCGAAAACCTGACAATCAAGCTTCAGCCCATAAGTAAATTAAAAACATATTTTAAAGAAGCTACGCCTTTTTTCTGGTCGTCGACGGCGGGTACCATTAAACAGGAAAGCGTAACCATTATTATCGGAGCCTTTTTCGGGATGAAGGATGTGGCTTTGTACGACCTTGCCAACAAGCTGATTATGCTGCCCCGAATGCTTACAATGAGCATAAACACGGCGCTGTTTCCCAAAGTGATCGAAGATATTAAAACTGAAACAATTAAAAAGATTGAGAAATACGAAACAATGATTGGATTGGCTGTAGTACTTTTTGTTGTCGTATTCGGATATTGGATCATTTGGCTGCTTGGTGGAAAAGAAATGACCGGCGCCTATCCGTTGGCCATTGTACTTAGCTTCACGGTGCTTACATGGCTTGTGGTAGGTTGTTATATTAATTTTGTATTTGTACCTCAAAACAAATATTATTTCGTAACAAACAATCAGATTGTTGCACTTATTTCCTTTGTGGTTATTTGCATTCCGGCCCTCTTTCTTACTTCGGGCATAATGGCAGTTGTAGTAGCACTAACCCTTTCAGGCTTTAGCGAAATAGCTTACAGCAAGTATCTTATACGCAAAAACAAATTGCTATGAACCCTAAAGTATCAATACTGATTCCTGTTTACAATGTGTCAGCATATATCCAGAAATGTGCCCACAGTTTGTTCGAACAAACTTTTAGGGACGAAGTGGAATATGTTTTTGTAAATGATGCAACTCCTGACAATAGCATGGAAAAGCTGCTCGAAGTAATTGAAAAATACCCGTTTCTGCAAGGCAAGATCAGAATCATTCAACACGAACAAAACAAAGGACTTGCCTCTGCAAGAAAAACTGCCCTTAGCCATGCAACAGGCAATTACGTCTTGGTGGTGGACAGCGATGATTATATTGACTCCGACATGGTTGAGGTGCTTTATCATGAGGCGATTGTGCACAAGGCCGACATAGTGGTTTCGGATATCATTATGGAATATGGCGACCGAACTGTTTACCGAACCGATTATCTTTCGGACGATCCGACCGAGCATTTCAGAGATATTGTGCTTGACGAAGCTTCGCACTCCTATTTATGCAACAAACTGATAAGACGGACATTGTATAACAGAAATGAATGTCAACCGCCGGACGGGCTTAATTACCTGGAAGATAGGCACGCCATGATACGGCTATTTTATTTTGCCGAAAAAATAATTAAAGTCAATCGGGGATTTTATCATTATGTTCATTATAATGTGAACGCCATTACCAAAACAAAAGGAGAAATGCACTTTGAAAATGTGTTGCTTTTTTGGAAACTTTTGGACGAATTTTTAATTCAGCAAAATTGTTTTCCCAACGAGCCACATATCACCGAATTAGCAAAAGTACGGTGTAAAGTGATATTGATGTTCGATACTAATTCAGTAGCTTTGCGCAAAAAATACGCTGATATTTTCCTCGCCGAAGAAATGCGCAACCTTAAATTCCTGACCTCCGGCGAACGATGTATGCTGTTTTTTATCCGACATAAATTATTTATTGCAACTAAAGTATTCAGGGAAATACTTTTAGTAAAACAAAAACTATTACACATAATTGAACGTTAACTGACTGAATAAAATTTTTCAAACACATAAGATATGGAAGTACTTTTATACACTATTTTAGCTTTAACTGCTGCCAGTGTGGGTAGTGTGGCGCTAAGTGGATCACTGCTGTTACTCAACAATAAATGGCTGGGGAAGATTTCGGGCTATTTGCTCTACCTTGCCGGCGGAACGCTGCTTGCATCGGCTTTGCTGGGACTGATACCCGAAGCTGCCGAAACCCTGGACCTGCACGATTTGGTTTTATGGGTACTGATCGGTATTCTTTTCTTTTTTGTGCTCGAAAAAATTATACTTTGGCGCACCTGCCACAATAGCGACTGCGAAAGGCAAAACCATGCTGCAGCTCCCATGATTATTATTGGCGATGCTTTTCACAATGCCATCGATGGCGTTGTCATTGCCGCTTCGTTTCTCACCTCTCCCGAATTAGGGTTTTTTGTCACCATTTCGGTTGTTCTACACGAAATTCCTCAGGAGCTTGGCGATTTCGGCATCCTTATAAAAAGTGGATTTTCGCGCAAAAAAGCATTGTTCTATAATTTGCTTTCGGGGAGCAGTTCGCTCGTTGCCGGTATTTTGGCTTACTTTTTACTGGATCAGATACAAGCGTTTATTCCTTATACAATTGCCATAGCAGCAGCAAGTTTCCTTTATGTTTCGATGGCCGATCTGATCCCGGAGATGCACAAGGAAACCAAACCAAAAGAATCAATTATTCAGATACTAATGATTCTTCTGGGTGTTGCCATTATCATTCTTTCGGCACACGAACATTAACATCAATATTCCTGCAAACAAACAGGAGCCTGAAGTTCCATCTTAATGCCGGAATCCGTAAGGGTTCCGGTTTTTTTATTACGTTTAAAAACAACAATCTGATGTGTCCGCTGGTTAGCTACCAACAGGTATTTTCCATCCTTTGTAATTGTAAAATTGCGTGGTCCATCGCCCAGTACCGAAGTCTGAGCTACAAAAGAAAGCTTTCCGTCCTTCCGGATAGCAAAACAAGTGATATCATTGGCTGTACCCCTGTTGGTGGCATATAAAAACTTTCCGTCGGGCGAAATGTGAATATCGGCAGCTCCGGATTTAACGTTTTCTTTCTTCACCACCGATGTTTCGTCAAGGAGTTCGAGTTTTCCGTTGTTGAAACCAATGACCGACACAGTTCCATCAATTTCCTGAAGTAAATACAGGTATTTTCCATCCTTACTGAAAACAGAGTGACGCGGGCCACTGCCTAATTTCACTTTCAAACGATCGGTTTCGGTCAGCACCGCTTTAGGCGACGATGGCTCATAGCGATAAGCAGTTACATAATCGGTGCCAAGGTCGTTGACTAACACAAAGCGCATATCGGGCGAAAAAATAGTTTGATGGACATAAGGTTTTTTCTGTCGCACCGGATCAATACCATTCCCTGTGTGCTGGACGGTTTGAACGACTTCGCTCAACGAGCCATCGGCGCTTCGGGCAAACACACCCACACTTCCGCCGCTGTAGTTAGCCGTGATCACATGTTGTTTCGAAACAGTCACATAACAAGGATCGGCGCCAGCGGCCTGTACCCGATTGAGTAGTGTAAGTTTTCCCGTTTTTGCGTCCATCACAAAGGCGCTGATCATACTACTTTCGCCCTGTTCGCTAATGGAATATACGTTTTTTCTGTCGGGACTAATGGCCAGATAGCTTGGATCCAGCACATCTTCGGCAGCCACATTTATTTTAACCTCTTGCTTATCGAAATTGACACTTAAGTTATAAATACCTTTGCTCGAAGTTTTACTTGTATAAGTACCAACCAAAAAATTATAGTTCTCTTTTGCCGACAATCCACTCATTACGCTCAATATAGTTACAATTAAAAATATACGTTTCATACCTGTCTTAATTTTGATGAGTTCAAAAGTAATGAAATTTATAGAATTGTACGAATAGTGGGAAAAGTTTCGGGTTTCGGGTTTCGAGCCTGCCTCCTGAAAAATGAGGGAGGTTTCGGGTTAAAGAATAAGAAGCTAAAATTGAAGTTAAGAAGTTACTGAAGTAAAACAGTTCAACAATTCAATTAATCAGTTATTCAATTATTCAACAGTTTAACAATTCAACACTTACACAGTTACACAGTCCTATTGTTGACGTTTTCATAAAAATTAATTACCTTTGCACTCCAAAACTTTAAACAGT
>CAYMHE010000042.1:9219-23530 GCA_964390175.1 uncultured Paludibacter sp. | reverse complement strand
AAATAAATAAAAATAAAAACCGACAAAATTCAAGTTTTGTCGGTCAGTAGTGTTTTTTTATACATAAAAAGTAAGACGAGTCATTTATGTCCACAAACTTTATTTGATCAATTTTTTAGAGGCTGATTAATATCATTCGTTGCTATCCAACTACTAAGTTCCTGTTTATTTTCGACAATAAATCTCCAATAACTTCCATTATAAATGCGCTCAATGTTGAAGTAAATAAATAAACTGTAAAATGCAATTATTACAATAGGAATTATTTTTTTTAAGAACTCTATTTTTTGAAAGAATATGAAGATGACAAAGAATGAGTTATAAACAGTAGTGATTATGAAATCATAAAAAATGACTCTGAGATAATCGCGAAGATATAAAAATGCCAGTACAAGTAACTGAATTAGTAAAAATATCTGTATGGCATAAAGAACCTTGTTTGAGTTTTTCATATGTTTTTACGATTAAAGTGTTTTTGCAAATATATGAAATCATTATGGAAATGCGTTTTATCTTAGTTTATAAAACTTATATAGTCCGGTATCTATTGACGATTTTGTCTTTGTATTTAGATAGAAGCTCTGCTTTATTATTTTAATGTGAAAGACCTGAGATGCCCTTTGACTATGCCAGGTGATTACTGTAGCATAATATAACTCACATTAAATAAGACCTTCTGAATAAAGATCGCTTGCCGTAAAAAATACAATCAAAATCATTGAATTAGTAAAAAATTTATCAATTCACTTTCATCACAGTTTGTTTATACTTTTATGAACCTATTAATGAGCATTTAAATTTTTATATTCGGGGCGCGACTTTGAGTCGCACTCCGAATAATCGAGACAAAAGCAGGCTGTGAGGGTGGTCATAAATCTGGATTAATCCTGAATAAAATTATAAGCATAATCCCGAAGGGATTCAATGTGATTAACCACGGATACAATCCGTGGAATAAACGAAACAACACGCACCCAAACCCCGACAGGGGTTAAATATCATTATTGAGGTATTTCAGCACTATATCATTGAACACCTTCGGTGTTCCGGCAAATTTTCATCTATTTATTTTCCATGCATTGCATACATGGCTAATCACTTTCAACTGCTACGCAGTTATATTATTTTTATAACATTCTTGAAACAAGAGCAATTAAGAGTATTAAACTAAATTGAAATATGTATATTTGTAATTAAAAAACCTTTTGCTTGTATTGGTATAAATCTTTAAATTAGTTTTTCATGTCCATCACCTCCACCCTCGCTCTCACCACTTTTGCCAACAGTTATAATTGTTCGCAGTCGGTATTTAGTGTTTTTGCGCCGGATTTCGGCATTAGTAAAGACCTCGGTTTACGGTTGGCTGGTCCGTTGGGGGCTGGTATTGCCCGCCGACAGGAAACCTGCGGCGCGGTAACGGGTGCCTTGCTGGCGATTGGTTTGAAATACGGCTATGGTGAAAACGGCACCGACGAGGACAAGAAACGGGCTTACGCTGTGGCGCAGGATTTTATGAAAGACTTTGAAGCTGAATTCGGAAGCATTGTGTGTCTGCATCTCCTGGATAATAACCGCATGGATACCGAGGAAGGCGCTGCCGCCATTGCGAAAGAAGATATGTTCCGCACGCGTTGCACAAAATATGTGAAGTTTGCAGTGGAGAGAACTGAAGAATTGCTGAACCGATAGGAATACATGGTTTTGGTTATTCATATTCAATTACTTCGCAGTTTTTTTTATATTTTTGTGCATATATCCAAACATCTCTAACCCTTTAAATCTTTTCAGTTATTATGTCAGCCATCCATCGTACCATCAAAGCCATTCTGCATCCTAATCCCATGAAAAATGCCAAGGGTAAGTATTTGGCATACACCACTAAATACAGCAGCTACGACATTCAGGGAATTTGCGAATCGTTGTGCAGTAAGCCGGGAGCTGGAGTGAGCCCTGAAACAATAGCATATCATGTAAAGCTTTTTTTAAATGAAATGATGGAAAAGATTGAAGACGGCAATAAAATCAACACCGGATATTTCACTGCGCAGGCCCATGTAAAGGGTTCGTTCGATTCATTGGCCGACGATTTTGATGAAAAAAGGCACAGTGTGGATATTGTGTTCAGTGCGGGTCAGCTTGCACATAAAGCTAAGAAAAATTTAAAGGTTGAGATGCTGAGAACAAAGCCATTGAGCCTCAGAATATGGACAATTACCGACTTGCAAACCAAACAGCACACCGACAAACTTGTTACGAACCGGGTATTGGTGATGCGTGGCGATAAAATAAAGATAACCGGCGACAACCCCACCATAGGACTGTACCTGATACATAACGAAACCGGCAATGAAATTCATTTTGCCCCAACGGCATTATTTGCCAACGGTGGTACAAAAATAGAGCTGATTGTGCCCGAATTAGCCGCCGGAAGCTATCAGCTAAAGCTAACCACACAATACTCCGGCAATGGCAAATCTTTAGCCCAACCACGCAGCTACACGTACGAGCATACCCTATACGCTGACTAGTGAATGCATAGCAGCCTGACAGGAACCTGTCGGGCTACTTTACACATACCTATCAAGCACCTTGACAGGTACCTGTCAGGGTGAGTATAATTATGCTGATAAAGGAAAGCGTGTTAATTAGTGTGGTAACTGTAATACAGCTACACTAACAAAAGCATAAATCACAGCTAATCAATCCAGCTGCTGTCCCAGTTCGCGCATCTTAAGCAGGTGTTTCTTTCGAAAAGCTTCGGTAGAGTTTTTCAGAGGCGCTATATAAGTTACTTTGACCGGATTTACGCCGCAAAACTGAAGCGTACCCCTTTTGAGCTGATTGATGGCAGGTTTGCCCATAAACAAGCTATTGAACCACGATGGGCTATCGGCAGTAATGATAAGTCGGGCTGATTTCCCTTTGAGTAATTTATCGGGCATTGGTTTTCCTTCTACCGGCTGATACGTAATCCCAGGCAGGAAAGTACGGTCGATAAATCCCTTCATAATGGCCGGACAGCTGTACCACCACATAGGAAAAAACCAGGCTATATGGTCGGCGGCTTTCAATTTTTCAATCGCTTCCAACAAATCAGGTTCAAGTTCAGTTCGTTGCTGATAGCCGTGAGTCAGATTAGGATTAAACTGCAAGTCGGCAATGTTGATGATACTTATTTCAGCATTATTGTTTTTTGTAGCACCTTCGATGTAGGCTGCCGATAAAGCATAGCTATAACTATTCTTCTCGGGATGTCCGTTAATAATAAGAATTTTCTTCATATGCGTATTTTTTATCTATAAATGTATATACCAACTGTTTTAATCCACAATCTTTAGGTTCACTCCTTCCCGCTCCAGCAAAGCTATTGACTTTGAACATATATTTCGGTTACAGATAAGCGTAACATCCAATGCAGGATCAACGCTTTTTATTTGGGCGGCAATGGCTGCAATTTTCAGTGCATCTTTTTGAATGATACGGCTTTTGATTACCTTATAAATGCCTATGCGATTGTTGTCAAGCTCCCTGAGTTGAATCTTTGACGATAATCCGTAATAGCCCGGTGTGGTTTCCATTGGTTTTGTAATTGAATGCAAAGATAGGATAATTTCAATAATTCATAAGACAATACTGAGTCACTTCATAAACACGTAACAGGAATGATTCGTTATCGAAAAATACATTTTTGAAAGTAAGCAGAAATTGACCCATATTGATCAGCTGAAGTTCCTCCTGCTGTAATGCTACATCCATCCTGAGTGACAATAATAACCTGCAAAGATGCAGCTTAACGCCACACACTTTGTTAATAGTTACTAAACCGTGCTCCATTTCGTACAACTATTTAAACACCATGTTTCTATATCAGAAATAATATTAAATAATACTTTTATTCTCAATGTTCTAAAGTTAACAAACTACATTTGCCAATGTTAATAACCTAATTAATAAATGAAACACAGCATCCAGCTCATCTGTTTATTGTTTTTTCTAACTCTCACAAATCAAAGAGTTCTCTCCCAGGCAAATCCTGAATTAAACGTTAGTGTCAAAGGCATTCTTGTGGATTCGGTATCAAAAGAAACCATTCCTTATGCAACCGTATCGTTATCGGCCAACGACAAGCCTGATATTTATATTAAAAGACTTGCTGCCGGGTTGAATGGAGGATTCGAATTACGCGTCAACAAACCGGGCGACTACATTCTTTCATTCGAATCGGTGGGAATGAAAAGGAAATCCGAAAAAATTAATATCAATACTCACGTCAGCACAATTGATATGGGCAAAATAAACATGTCGGCTTCGCAGGCTCAGCTTTCGGAACTTACTGTTTCGGCCAATAAACCATTGGTAAAAGTAGATTTGGACAAAATAATCTATGATACCAAATCCGATCCGGAATCGCAGAGCAATAATGTGTTGGAAATGCTTAAAAAAGTACCGATGGTGACTGTGGATGGAGAAGACAAAATCCAGGTGAAAGGGTCGTCGAGCTTTAAAGTATATATAAACGGGAAACCTTCGAATATGGTTACAAACAATCCGTCGCAGGTGCTGAAAAGCATTCCGGCTTCGAGCGTAAAAAACATTGAAGTAATTACCGAACCCGGAGCCAAATATGATGCTGAAGGATTGGGCGGCATTATCAATATTATTACCGAACGTTCATTGGCGGGATATACCGGCACTGTCAGAGCCGGAGTTGATTCGTACGGCGGATATAACGGAGGTCTTTATTTTTCAACTAAAGCCGGGAAATTTGGCATTACCACCAATTTGAATTATGGAAATCAGCAAAGTCCTGATAACAGTTCAAACAGTACGAGAGAAAACTTCAACTCGCAAACTGCGAAATATGTATATCAGAATTCTGTCGGAAATTCAGCTTATCAATTCGGACACGGAAATATCGAAGCTAGTTACGAAATTGATTCTTTGAACCTTATCAGTCTGACTTTTGGCGGCTATACGGGCGGTCAATCCTCGAAAAACAAAGGGGGATCGTCCATCCTCGATGCTAAATCAGACACTGTGCTTTCGTACAAACAAGAAAACAATAACAAAGGGACTTGGGGTGGTTTGGATCTTACTCTCGATTATCAGCGTACATTTAAAAAGCCCGACCAGCTGCTAACGTTTTCGTATCAGTTAAGTCATACTCCCGACAATTCGGATTATACATCGGATATTACAGGTATTAAGAATTATTTAAGTACTCGCCAGCGCATAACAAGCGATGCCAACGGTGATGAGCATACGTTTCAGATAGACTACACCGAGCCATTCAACAAAAAACACCTGGTGGAAATGGGGTTAAAGTACATATTGCGTTTGAACAACAGCGACAACAGCTATACCCAATTCAACCCCGAAACCAATGCGTGGAATCCTATTCCGGGCAGAACTGAAAGTGATTTGAATCATAAACAGCATATCCTTGGCGCTTATGGAAGCTATACACTCAAGCTTGAAAAATTAAGCCTGCGTGCCGGCTTGCGCCTCGAACAAACCAAATCGATCGTAGAAATGGCAGACACCAGTTTCAGTCCCGATTTCACCAATTTGGTTCCTTCCGTGAGTATGACTTATCGATTTAGTCCTTCGTCAAATTTGCGTTTGAGTTATAACCAGCGAATAAGCAGACCGAGTATATGGTACCTGAATCCTTTCTACGACAATTCGAACCCTCAATCTATTTCGCAGGGAAATCCGAATCTCGATGCCGAAATAGACAACGCTTTCTCTCTCAATTACAGCAACTTTAGCCCAAAGTTGAACTTCAACCTAAGCCTCTACACATCGTTTACCCGAAATTCTATTGAGCAAATAAGTCGCCTGCTCAACGATAGTGTGGTGTATTCTACTTATAATAATATCGGGTTAAGCAGCAGCACGGGCATGTCGGCTTATGCTAACTGGCAACCCACACCCAAAATACGTATATACGGAAATGGCTCGACCACTTATACCAACATGAACACGAATGATGGTTCAGGATTGAAAAACAGCGGTTTCCGTTATAGTTTTTCTGCGGGAACGCAATTTACACTTTTTGCAGACATTAAGTGGAATACAAACGGCGGTTATTATTCCCCGCAAGTATCTTTGTAGGGAGAATCAAATGCTTATCATTATTACGGCACTTCTGTGTCGCGCGATTTTCTGAAAAAGAAACTAAATGTTTCAGTCAATGCACGTAATTTCCTTGAAAAACAAATATCTTTTTCCAGCTTTACACAGACAAGCACATATCGCAACGAATTTATGATGTTTCGTCCTGCCCGCAATTTTAGCATCTCGTTAAGTTACCGTTTTGGAGAAATGAAAGAGCAAATCAAAAAAGCACAACGTGGAATAGAAAACGATGATGTAAAAGGCGGAGGAGGTCAGTCGGCTGGCGGAGGACAATAATCTCTATACTATTATTTTATGAAATTAAATACAAAGGCTTCGAATCATAATGGTTCGAAGCCTTTGTTGCAATTGGGAAATATCAGAGTGGGTTTGTAATTGAACCTGTCACTTCAAGCGAGGGCGTCACTTAGAGTGACACCCCTCGCTTAAAATGACAAAAAAACGGATTTTTGCAATCATAGCCCGAATTCTTATACTCATCACACTTAGTTGTTGTTGTACTTTTGCATTATCAAATTAAAAACAAAGTATAACAAATAAAAAAGTAATCAGTATGAAAAAGATTTTATTCAGCATCCTAGTGATGTCGCTCTCATTGGCAGTTTCGGCTCAGCAGCAATCTTGGTCGAACGACCCTGCTCACTCCCGTTTGGGTTTTGTTGTAAAACATCTTGGCATCTCAAAAATCAGTGGTAGCTTCACCGACTTTTCGGTGAAAGTAATCACTACAAAAGCCGACTACAGCGATATGAAAGTAACAGTTACCGCCAAAACAGCAAGCATCAACACAGGCGTAGAAATGCGTGACAACCACCTTCGCTCTGCCGATTTTTTCGAAGTTGAAAAATATCCTGAAATGACTTTTGTAAGTACTTCTACTAAAAAAGTTTCGGACACTAAATTCACGCTTACCGGAAACCTTACCATGCACGGAGTTACAAAGCCTGTAACGCTGAATGTAGATTACTACGGTTCGGTGATAAACCCTATGAATAAAAAAGAAACATTTGGTTTTCACATTGCCGGCACATTGAAACGTACCGAATTTGGCATTGCTCCTAATTTTCCTACTCAGGTAGTTGGTGACGATATCAGCATAGTAGCCGATGCTGAATTTGTGAAAGAATAAGTTGTTTCTGAAACAATAATAAACGCAGAACACTTTAATTAAAACGAGGGCGTCACTCTAAGTGACGCCCTCGTTTCGGTTGATACCCTCGTTATAGAAAAATTCGTATCTTTGAATCATCATTTAAAATTCAGAATATGCTCAATTTTCTCCGCACCAACTCCACACATCAGGATTTTATCACCTTAGTTCGCCAACTCGATGTCGAACTAGCTACAATTGATGGTGATGAACACGATTTTTATGCACAGTACAATAAGATTGATAAAATAAACCATGTCATTATTGCCTACGAAAATGAGTTACCCATAGCTTGCGGTGCTATAAAACAATTCAGCGAAAACGCCATGGAAGTGAAACGGATGTACACTTTGGCTTCATACAGAGGCAAAGGAATAGCATCGGGAGTGCTTATTCAACTTGAAAAATGGGCTGCGGAGATGAATTATTCGCATTGTATATTGGAGACAGGCATTCGTCAGCCGGATGCCATTCGCTTATACGAAAAAAACGGTTACCTCCCGATTCCTAATTACGGACAGTATGCAGGAGTAGAAAATAGCCGGTGTTTTGAAAAAAAACTATAGCGTCAGCGTTCAGCTGTGTTTGTTCTTTCCGTATCCGAAAAGTTTATTTTCGCTGATGTATTGATACACCTTTTCGGGCACATAATCTTTCAGACTTTCATCTGCATTTTCGATCAAGGTATCAATATAGCCCGATGTTATGCTTAGTCGGTGTGCCGGGATGCCTTTTAGCACAATGATCCGGCGTGTTTCAATCAGGTACTGCCATAGCAATTTATATTCACCACTAAAGTGATTCTCGTCGGGATATACCAACTCCCCTGTAGTCATATCGATATATGGATAAAGGTACATTTTTACATTGTGCTGAAATAATGTGCCCATAGCTTCGAGCAAACCACCACGCATATCGGTGTACTGACTACTATCCAACACCTTATCAAAAGTTGGAAGCCCCACCACTATGCGCAGTTTTATCATTTTGAACTGCGCAAAATAATCAACAAGTTTAAAGTAACGGTAAAAATTCGATACCATCACATTCTGCCCTACCATGTTCAGCAGTTCTACCCTGTTCAGAAAGTCATTTTCATCGAGCTTCTCATCGTGAATGAAATACTTGAGCGATATTTCGCAAAAAGCAATCGTATTATCTGGCTTATAGTCTTCGTCGCGTTTGAAAATGGCTAAACTGTCCTCAATGAATTCAAGTCCCAGGTTGTTGATCGGGCGAAAGAAACCGCGCATCAACAGTACGTTTTTCTTATAAAGCATATCGCCGGGTTGCTGAATATGCCCTGATTGATCGAACATAATAGCAGGTGTCATATTGTTTTTCACCAGCAGCAGATTCAGCAAGCGATTATCGCACCATTCCAAATCGGGACCTTCGACATAAATATAATCTACCTCCACCCGCTCTCTACCGAGGTTATCGAGCAACGACAGCAACATATTTCGGGGATCTTCCCAACCAAACAGCCCTGCATAAATGAGGTTAATTCCCAAGGCTCCGAGGGTGTACTGCTGCAATAAAGTATCATTCTCATGGAGTTTTACATGAATAAAAAACTTATTGGGTCGATACCGGTCAGTTCCTTCTACCGCTATTCCCAGCCAACCATTTCCCTGATTTGTTTTGGCAAAGTTGAGCGTTTCCACCGTATTGGCAAAAGCAAAAAACTTCCTGGAATTCTTTTTATCAAGTATTTTAATGAGCTCATCATATTCATAATCAATCATTTTTCGCAATCGGTCTTCGGCCACATAACGAGCGGGACTTCCATCGTTATAAAAATGATCGCTGAAAGACTTATCGTAAGCTGAAATAGATTTGGCAATGGTATTGGAAGCTCCGCCCGCCTGAAACAAATGACGCGCCGTTTCCTGACCGCCGCCAATTTCGGCCACAGAGCCATAATACTGCGAATGTAAATTGATTTGAACCGATTTTTCTTTTGTACTTTGCAACTTCGACATATTTGCAGCTTTATAAAATTAGAATAATTTGGGACTCTCTGCTGATTCAGAAACACTATTGTGGTAGTTGCAAACTTCACTTACAACACATTTATCGCATTTTGGATGTGTGGGTCTACAGATTTCACGCCCCAAAAAAGAAATGGCCATACCGATATCTCCCCATTTCTCTCTGGGAACAATGGTCATAATTTGCTTCTCAATTTTTTCAGGCTGCGTTCCTGTGGCAATACCAATGCGGGGTGCAACACGTACAACATGCAAATCTACAATCACACCTTCAGCCGCAACGCCCGATTCACGCATAATTACATTAGCCGATTTGCGTCCTATGCCCGGCAATTTAGTAAGTTCGGCCATGGTGGTTGGGATATTATCATCATCGCCTACCACTTGCGCCAGCTTCACAAGCCATGCCGCTTTATTTCCGAAGTTACGCACCGAACTGATCAATTGATGTAAATCTTCGGCTGTAGCCAGAGCAAGTGCATTCATCGACGGATAAGCTTCGAACACCTTCGGTGCCAGTTCATTGATATGTTTATCCGAATCCTGCGCCGAAAGAATAACCATCACTATTAACTGATAACGCGATGTACAATCAAGCGGATGTTTACGTTTTGCATACTGGTTCATCAATGCTTCCAGATATGGCGTTCTATCATTCATCATTTTAAGAAATAGTTTTGTGGTGATATGTATTATTTTTACAAATATATCAATAGTTTTTCAAACCATCTTCAATAAATGCTATTTTAAAAAAGAACCTTGTTATTTATACAACCAAATTCATCGTAATTTGTTATAATTATAAATAACAAAAAAATGTCGAAATCAATACTACATACAGCAGAATCGCGTGGGACCACCAATCAGGGCTGGTTTCACAGCCGTCACACCTTTAGTTTCGGTGACTATTACAACCCTGAGCAAATGCACTTCGGCGAACTCAGGGTGATCAACGACAATATACTCGCTCCCGGAAAAGGTTTCGGAATGCACCCGCACAGTAACATGGAAGTTGTAACTATTCCGCTCAATGGAGAACTGGAGTACAAGGACGATATGAACAACGTGGCTGTGATTGGCAAAGGCGAAATTCAGGTAATGAGTGCTGGAACAGGAGTTTTTCACAGCGAAGGAAACCACAATAAAGACAAATCGGTGAGGTACTTACAAATATGGATAATACCTAAAATACTGAAAGCAAAACCACGTCACGAACAGAACAGATACGAACTGAAAAACAGTGCATTGGTTGAAATCCTTTCGCCGGATTTACACGACGGTAAAGCATGGGTTTATCAGGATGCATGGATTCATATCGGCAAAGCCAATGCTGAACAACAATTGAATTTTCAGCTGAAAAATCCTAACATAAACGGGGCCTATATATTTGTCATTGAGGGCGAAATTGAAGTAGACGAGCAATATATAAAGCAGCGGGATGGCTATGGGTTGTGGGAGATTTCTAATTTCAATATTATTGCTAAAACTGATGCTGAATTTCTGATCATTGAAGTTCCAATGAAAGCATAAAAAAGCCCTGAACTAAAATTCAGGGCTTTATCTTTATTTTATCATTTGAATCACTTCGTCTATGGTTGACAGTGATTGTTCACCGGTCTTCATGTTTTTCAGCATTACCTTGCCCTCATTCATTTCAGTTTCGCCTATAATGGCCACAAACGGGATGCGTTTATTATCGGCATAACTCATTTGTTTTTTCATTTTAGCGGGTTCGGGGTAAATCTCAGCATTAATGCCTTTGCCGCGTAATGTACTCAACCATGGCAAACAGTACATTAATTCTTTATCTCCAAAACTTACAAAAAGAATTTGTGTTTGTTCAATCGAGGTCTCAGGATATAAATTCAAGGTGTTTAGCACGTCGTAAATACGGTCGGCGCCAAACGAGATGCCTACGCCCGAAACGCCTTCCATACCAAAAACGCCCGTCAGGTTATCGTAACGACCACCACCTGTAATGCTTCCCATTTCCACATCCAGCGCTTTCACTTCGAAAATGGCACCTGTATAGTAGTTTAGTCCGCGCGCCAAAGTCAGATCGAGGTCAATCTTAGTTGCTACTTTCATGGCTTCGCAAAGTCCGAAAATGGTTTCGAGCTCCATCACTCCTTTTAACCCGACTTCCGAAGCTGCCAACACCACTTTCAGCTGCTCAAGTTTTTCGGCGTTAGAACCACTGAGTTTCAAAATTGGTTGTAATTTGGCAATAGCTTCTTCCGAAATGCCTTTCGAAGCAATTTCTTCGTTTACCTTTTCCAATCCTATTTTATCCATTTTATCAATGGCAACTGTGATATCGGTAATTTTCTCGGCTTCGCCAATGATTTCGGCAATGCCCGAAAGAATTTTACGGTTGTTGATTTTGATAATCACATTGATTTTCAACCTACGATACACCTCGTCAACAATCTGAATCAGTTCCAGCTCGTTCAAAAGCGAATCACTTCCCACTACATCCACATCGCATTGGTAAAACTCGCGATAGCGCCCGCGTTGCGGACGATCGGCACGCCAAACCGGCTGTATCTGATAGCGTTTGAAAGGGAAAGAAATCTTATCACGATTCTGCACAACAAAACGGGCAAAAGGTACTGTCAGGTCGTAACGAAGTCCTTTTTCTGAAATTTTATTGGTTAGCTTTACGCTGTTGCGTCCCAGCAATTCATCGTCAGCCAATCCGTTCATAAAATCGCCTGAGTTCAGTATTTTGAAAAGCAATTTATCACCTTCTTCACCATATTTCCCCATCAAAGTCGACAGGTTTTCCATGGCAGGCGTTTCAATCTGCTGAAATCCATACAGACGAAAAACATCCTTGATGGTGTTGAATATATAATTGCGATTTGCCATTTCCTGCGGCGTAAAATCGCGTGTTCCTTTAGGAATGGATGGTTTTTGTGCCATATTTTTTTATAATATAATAATCTATTGAGTTACTAAAAACAATTGTTTTCAGCATATTTCTTTTAAAATTAATTTTGTAGCTCCGGTATTTTGCTTTACATATTCGCCTGCAATTACACCTGCTTTTTCATCTTTCAACAAAGCATCCAACTTTTCCTCCAGCGTTTCGTAGTCCGGAATTGAAAAAGCACCGCCAATCGCGATCAGATCTCGTGCTTCACGAAACTTTTCGTACATCGGACCGAAAACCACGGGCACATTCCACACCGCTGCTTCGAGTGTATTGTGAATACCCACTCCGAAACCACCTCCTATATACGCCACATGCCCATAACGGTAAATTGACGAAAGCAAACCTATCGTATCAACAACAAGGCAATTAGTGGTTTGCACATTAGTTTCGGTTGCTTCGGTATAACGTACAAAATTACCATCCAGCAATTTGGAAATGCCCGTAATGTGCGCTGCATGAATTTCGTGTGGTACGAGGATCATTTTTACGTCAGGGTGAAGTTGCAGGTAACGCACCAACAACTCTTCATCTTTAGGCCAACTACTTCCTGCCACAATCACTTTATCAGCATCTTTCACAAAAGCCTCCACTAACGGAATGTTTTTGGCTTGCGCTGCCAAATCAGCAACTCTGTCAAATCGCGTATCGCCCGCAACCGTAACGTTTTCAATACCATTGGTTTTCAGCAAGTCCAACGAAGCTTTGTCCTGCACAAAAATGTGATCGATTCCCTGGAGTAATGTTTTATACCATTGTCCGTACCACCGAAAGAAAATCTGTCCCGGACGGAAAATAGCTGAAATAGAATACACAGGAATCCCTGCCGCTTTCAAAGCCTGTAAATAATTAGGCCAGAATTCGTATTTAATAAATATCGCTTTCGATGGGTTCAGCATTTCTACAAATCTCTTTGCAGAAGAAGCCGTATCAAGTGGTAAGTAAGAGACAATATCTGCAAGCGCATAATTCTTGCGAATTTCGTAACCCGAAGGAGAGAAGAATGTAAGTATGATTTTGGTATCGGGCTGTTCTTTTTTAAGTTGTTCTATTACGGGGCGTCCCTGCTCAAACTCACCCAGCGATGCTGCATGAAACCACACATAACGCGTATTGGGTTCAATTTTCAGCTTTAAAACAGCAAAAGCTTCGGCTTGTCCGACGCGAAGTTTTTTAGCTTTCGCATTGAAAAACGAAGCTACAAAAATAGCCAGTTGATAAAGATATATGCCGATATTATATATAAACCTCATTTATTTATAGTTATAAAGAAGTATTATCCTGTAGTGATTGAAACTCAAAGAAAAAAGGCATTCCAAAATAGCTTTTGAAACGCCTTTTTAAAAGTTTGAAAGCCAGAATTACTTTCTGATGCCTAACTCTTTGATAAGTGAACGGTAACCTTCGATATCTTTTGCTTTCAAATAATCGAGCAAACGACGACGTTTTCCTACCAACATAACAAGAGCGCGTTCTGTACTATAATCTTTTTTGTTTAACTTGAGATGCTCAGTTAAATGGTTAATACGGTAGGAGAACAATGCTATCTGACCTTCAGTTGAACCAGTATCAGTGTTAGACTTCCCGAATTTACCAAAGATTTCCTGCTTTTTTTCAGCCGTTAAATACATGATAATTATTTATAAATAAATGTTTTAAAATACAAACTTAGCAATGCACTCATCGCAAAACTATACATTTGATTTTGAGCTTGCAAAGATATAAATTTTATTTCAATAATTTACACCACAACTAACTTTTTCTTTCCTGATTATCAAATAAAACATCTGATCAGCTTATAATTTTAAAGCCCGTAAAATTTCACGCTTACCGGGAGGGCCAGCCAATCTTTCAACAGTAAAACCTGCACTTTGAAGCGCACGGCGCACAACGCCTTTTGCACAATAGGTGGTAAGTATGGCGCCGGGATGGCAATGAGCATATATTTTTTCAAACTGATACTGTGTCCACATTTCCGGCTGTTTTTCAGGCGAAAAAGCATCGAAAAACACAATATCGTAAGTGGATGTATGCTCAAAGTCCGTGAAATCACATTCCATTTTCTCAATTTCGAAGAAAGGAGTTATTGCT
>CAYMHE010000042.1:0-9119 GCA_964390175.1 uncultured Paludibacter sp. | reverse complement strand
TAATGAATTATTTTGCCACTTCGCTCCGCCTCCACCAAAGCCAGCAATGCATTCAAACCGGTGCCAAAACCCACTTCAAGCACATTCAATTCCGACTTTTCGGTCCGTTTGAGCGCAGCTTCGATAAAAATATGACGTGATTCCTGAATAGCGCCATGCGTTGAGTGATAACATTCATCAATTTCGGGTACAAAAAGGGTATGAGAACCATCGGAAGTAATTAATAATTCTGAATTCATAATGCATAATTGAAACCATACAAAAGTACTGAAAAACGCACAAACAAAACAACCGTTTCTCCAATTTGAGAAACGGTTGTTGTAATTACGAACTCCGCATTATGAATTATTTAGTAGTTCTGTTTTTCTTCTTCGAAATAAGCTTGTGGATGAGCACAGGTTGGACAAGCTTTTGGAGCTTCTTTGCCTACATGTACGTGACCACAATTGCGACATTGCCAAACTGTTTCTTCCTCGCGTGCAAAAACCTGATCTTTCACAACACGGTCGAGCAAGCGACGGTAGCGTTTTTCGTGTTCAGCTTCCACCTTAGCAATTTTACGGAAGGTGGCTGCAATTACAGGAAAACCTTCAGCTTCGGCTATATCGGCAAAGTGAGGATAGGCGTCAGTCCATTCTTCGTTTTCGCCTTCGGCAGCAGCCAGAAGATTTTCGGCTGTTGTACCCACTTTACCGGCAGGATAAGTAGCTGTAATTTCTACCGGCCCCCCTTCGAGGTAACTGAAGAATTTTTTAGCATGTTCTTTTTCCTGATCGGCTGTTTCGAGAAAAATAGCAGCAATTTGCTCGAAACCTGCTTTTTTGGCTTCGCTGGCAAACATTGTATAACGCATACGTGCCTGACTTTCGCCGGCAAACGAAATCAACAGATTCTTTTCTGTTTGAGTTCCTTTAAGACTTTTCATGATTTTGAATTTTTATAGATGAATATTTATTTCATTTAAACTGTCCTTCGACTTAGCAAAGATATAAAATTGTTTACAAAAAAAGAACTGTTTCAATCTTTATTTTGACCTATCTTCAACAACAATTTCCCAACAACATTATAATTTGTTATCAGCAAATAGCCCAAAACTACTTTTGTAAAACTAACTGCCAAATGATAGGTACTATAACCATTCAATGCCATGATATCGCCCGAAGGACTTGCGTGTAACTTAATTGCCATATATGCCTGATTGATAAAAACAGGGATGTTATCCAATATCAACATACCACCAATAAGTACCATGGCAAGTATCAATATTAACTCTGCATTGAACTGATAAATCTCAAACTTATCGTCATCAAATCCTTTATCAAGCTTCAACCACGAAATAATCTTATCGGCGCCAAGTATCAATAGAACAAACACATAAACAGCAAAAAGCAGTACAAATACTGAAAACAAAAGGCCTGTTGCGTCCGAATCGGAATTCGTTGCAAAATAAAAAACCTGACTTAGTGAAAAGATTGTATTAATTAACCAATAAAGACCGAAAAGCTTGATAATAACCCGAAAGAAGTCTTTTTTTGTCATTGTTCTGATTTTAAAATATCTCGTCCAAAAATAACATTTTAAATTTTCACAAACAAACATTATTGCTCACATTTTAAGCAATTGCCTCGCTCTTTTAATTTTCGTATCTTTGCAATTCAATTCTCACATTTTACAACACAACATGATTAGCTACTTACAGGTGGAAAATCTGACCAAATCATTTGGCGATAATCTGCTTTTCGAAAATATATCCTTCGGCATTTCCGACAATCAGCGTGTGGCTTTGATAGCCAAAAACGGAACCGGAAAAACCACTTTACTTAACATCATTGCCGGCAACGAAGATTATCAGAGCGGAAGTATTTCGTTCAAACGTGACTTACGCGTCGGCTACCTGGATCAGAACCCTGATTTTCCTAAAAAACTTTCGGTCATTGATGCTTGTTTGCAATCGGACAATGAGGCCGTGCGCACCATTGCCGCTTACGAACATTGTATGCTGTCCGAAAATCACACAGGATTGGATGAGATACTTGCGCAAATGGATCTTCACAAAGCCTGGGACTACGAAACGCGCATCAAACAAATTTTGGGCAAGCTTAAAATCTTTAATTTCGAACAGCTTATCGGGGAACTTTCGGGCGGGCAGTTGAAACGTGTGGCGCTGGCCAATGTACTGATCTCAGAACCTGATTTACTGATTCTGGACGAACCTACCAACCACCTTGACCTGGAAATGGTGGAGTGGCTAGAGGATTTCCTGAAACGCTCCAACATGGCATTGCTCATGGTTACACACGACCGTTATTTCCTCGATCGCGTTTGTACCTCCATTCTCGAAATCGACCATCAGAGCATGTTTCAGTACAATGGTAATTATTCCTATTATCTTGAAAAAAGACAGGAACGCATCGAAAACTGGACGGCTGAAAGCGAAAGAACTGTCAACTTATACAAAAAAGAACTTGAATGGATGCGTCGGCAGCCACAAGCGCGCGCCCATAAAGCCAAATCGCGCCAGGAAAGCTTTTACGAAATTGAAGAACGCGCCAAACAACGCCGGAACAACGACAAGGTACAACTCGATGTAAAAGCAAGTTACCTTGGTTCTAAAATTTTCGAAGCTAAATATGTATCAAAATCTTACGGCGACTTGAAGATACTCGACAATTTTTACTACAACTTTGCCCGTTACGAGAAAATGGGCATAGTAGGTAAAAACGGAACCGGGAAATCAACTTTTCTGAAAATGTTACTTGGAGAGGTGAAACCTGATAGCGGTTCGTTTGATGTGGGCGAAACAGTGGTATTTGGCTACTACAGTCAGGATGGACTGGCTTTCGACGAACAGATGAAAGTAATTGATGTGGTGCGCGATATAGCCGAAGAAGTGAATCTGGGTAACGGTAAAAAAATGTCGGCTTCTCAATTTTTGCAACATTTTCTTTTTGCTCCCGAAACGCAATTCAATTACGTGTATAAGCTCAGTGGTGGCGAAAAACGTCGCTTACACCTTTGTACCGTACTGATGCGTAACCCCAATTTCCTTGTACTGGATGAACCAACCAACGATCTTGACATTGTAACGCTGAATATCCTTGAAGACTACCTGCAATCGTTCAAAGGCTGCGTAATAGTGGTGAGTCACGACCGCTATTTCATGGATAAAGTAGTGGATCACCTGATGGTTTTCAAAGGCAATGCCGAACTGAAAGATTTTCCGGGCAACTACACCGACTACCGTGAATGGAACGAACTAATGGAAGAACAGGAAAAAGAATTAAAGAATAAAGAGTCGAAAGTCAAAAATCAGGAGTCGAAACAAATCAGCGCGGAACGCGAAACTAAAAACACGGAACGCAAAAAACTAAGTTACAAGGAACAAAAGGAGTTTGAGGCGCTTGAAGCTGAAATTCCTCAATTGGAACAACAAAAAGCCGATATCGAAGATCAACTGGCTTCGGGAGCATTAAGCAGCGATGAAATTATTAAAGCATCGCAACGACATGGCGAGCTAAACGACCTGATTGACGAAAAAACAATGCGCTGGCTTGAACTCAGCGAGATATAATATCAAAAAGGAAAAAGGTTTTCAATAATTTAAAAAGGCTGCAAATCGATTTTCATTTTCTAAGAGAGCACTCGTGAATCGCACAAAAAAAGTCCCTTGCAACATTTGTTACAAGGGATTTTTTTTTAATTCTATTGGTCAGCTTATTTTACTGTATCCATGTGTGCGATCAAATCCAACACTTTGTTTGAATAACCCCACTCATTGTCGTACCAGCTTACTAATTTTACGAAGTTACCGTTCAATGCGATACCAGCACCTGCATCAAATACAGAAGTACGTGATTCGTGGATAAAGTCAGTAGAAACTACTGAATCTTCAGTGTAACCAAGAACGCCAGCCATTGTAGTTTCAGAAGCTAATTTGATAGCAGCTTTGATTTCATCATAAGAAGCAGCTTTTTCCAAACGTACTGTTAAGTCAACAACTGAAACGTCAGCAGTTGGAACGCGGAATGCCATACCAGTAAGTTTTCCGTTCAATTCAGGAATAACTTTACCTACAGCTTTAGCAGCACCTGTAGAAGAAGGGATAATGTTGTTCAGGATAGAACGACCACCTCTCCAGTCTTTTGCAGAAGGAGCATCAACTGTTTTTTGAGTATTTGTAGCAGCGTGTACAGTAGTCATCAAACCTTCAACGATACCAAAGTTGTCATTGATAACTTTAGCTAAAGGAGCCAAACAGTTAGTAGTACAAGAAGCGTTAGATACGATGTCCATATCAGCTTTGTAAGCGTCAAGGTTAACACCGCAAACGAACATAGGAGCATCGTTAGATGGAGCAGAAATAACTACTTTTTTAGCACCGCCAGCCAAGTGAGCTTTTGCTTTGTCGATAGTAGTGAAAACACCTGTTGACTCAACAACATAGTCAGCACCTGAAGCACCCCAACCAATGTTAGCTGGATCTTTTTCAGCGAAAAAAGCAACTTCTTTACCGTTTACAAATAATTTACCACCTTTGTTTTCAGCAGTTCCTTTAAATTGTCCATGAACAGTATCGTACTGTAACATGTAAATCAGATAGTCAAGATCCAAAAATGGGTCGTTTACTGCAACGATTTGAACATCGTTTCTTTCTTGAGCAGCACGGAAAACCAAACGTCCGATGCGGCCAAAACCATTGATACCTACTTTAATCATTTTATTTATTGTTTAAAATTGAGTTTCTTAAATTCGACGCAAAATTACAAAATTATGTCCGATTGACAAAATTCAGTCCTAAATAATTACAGTTTTTTTGTAGTTTGCAATGCAGAGATGGCAAATTGGTATTCTTTAGTATTTTTCTGCCATTTTTCGGAGTTGCAATACTTTAGTAAAACACGCAGAAAAAAGACCCTCACCATTTACTTCAATTGCTTTCGGTTTTATTACCCAAGTTCTAACATCAAAACTATAACTACTCTTTCCAGCGCTTTAATTCGTTATACAATCGCTGCACAGGCAGACCCATAACGTTAAAATACGAACCATTGATATGTTCGACCCCTACAAACCCTATCCATTCCTGCACTCCATACGAACCCGCTTTGTCATAAGGCTTAAAATTCTGAAGGTAATACTCTATTTCAACTTCGGCAAGTCGGGCAAACCTTACGTCCGAAATAACATGAAAAACTTTACGTCGCTGGAGCGTGGAAATACACACACCCGTTATCACCTGATGCGTTTTTCCGGATAAGGCACGCAGCATTCGCCTTGCATCCGTTTCGTCCACAGGCTTGCCCAGCACCTTGCCCTCGTGCCACACAATGGTATCGGCAGTAATTATCATTGTATGCTCATCCATTATATGCTTGTATGCATTTGCTTTTTTTTCGGCAAGATACATAGGAATATCCACCCCCACCATTTGTGCCGGAAAATCTTCATTCACATCCAACACCATGACTTCAAACTTAATATTCAGTCCGCCAAGCAATTCAATGCGACGTGGCGATTGCGAGGCAAGAATAATTTTATACTTTTCAATGTTTTGTAGTAAATTCATAAAGAAAATGCTGAAATGTTTTTAGTTCTGTTCCAGTTGTCAATTTTTTTATAATCAGGAAAGTAAACAGGAATATTGACCGAAAGCTCAATATTAAGTGGCACATTACCAATCCTGTAATACTCAGTATAATTTTCGAAATATGCATTAAAATTCTCGCCAAAAACAAACGACGGACCTGCTTTGAACCAAAACCAACCCAACCTGAGCCCAAGTTTCGGATTCAGGCTAAAATAAGATGACGACTCTTCAATATCATTATAATAATTGCTTTGACGCGGCAGCCACCACGCACCCAGCGAAGTATCGAAAGTAAAAATTCCTTTTCTGATGCCGTACAAAACATCGCCCGAAGCCCAGAAACCAAACAACATCCAAAAAGAACTTTCGACCCCACAATAAGTTTCGAAATGCTTGTGCTTATCGTAGTAGTAAAAACTCAATTTTGGCGGAACAATCGAAAGTATGTTTTCTGGACCGTAGGCCAAAGCCATCCCAACCGAAAATTTCTTATAAAAATTTTCATGAATATCCTGCGATTTAAGCCCGACAAGCATCGAAAACAACAAAAATGAAATAATGATTATTTTTACCTTCATAACAATTCAATTATTTAATAATGAATATATCGAAAACGCTGATACCATACGTTTTGGCCATTTGAAAATAAAAAATAAAGCTATATAATACACCAGATAACATTATAAACTTAACAAATGTTGACGCCTGATGGAAATCGGTTGTATTTTGTGCTTTAAAAATCATAAAAACAAGTGCGGCCAAAGGCAGTGCCAAACCAAAAGTAATGTATTTAATTGTCAGACTTCCATCGAACTCAGTCATCAAAAACTTCACTGCATACAAAGCAACCACAACAACACAAATTAACAAATACAGAAACAATTTTGTTTTCGACAAACCCCATTTCAGCACCATTGTGCGGCATTCCATTTCCCGGTCGCCTTTTTCATCTTCAATATCTTTAATTATTTCACGAACCCAGGTCAGCAAAAACGAAAAAACAGAGAAACCACCTATCCATGTATAAAATTGCCCTGGAATTGGGGTTTCGAACAAAAGCTTTCCAAAACGCTGCTCGAGCACCGACAATTCAACAATGGCAACAATGAGCACCGACAAAGCAGCCAACAAGGCTACAATAATATTGCCGATCAGGAACTGACGCTTGTAGCTCGAAGAGTAAAACCACAACAATCCCGGTACAACTATAAAAACAAATGCAAGCGTAAAGCTATTCACCCGAAAAGCCAACAGCAATCCTAACAGCACACCAACACCGGTAAGCAGCTGATAATAAAGCATTGCTTTCGGCTTCGACACCGTATTCGTAATAATCAACCGATCAGGATGATTGATCGCATCAATTTTCACATCAAAATAGTCGTTCAAAACATATCCTCCTGCTGCCATCAAAACAGTAGCCAGGGCCATGAGAACAAAATTTAAGTCGATTGCGCTGATTTCGAATCCATATTTCTGCAAAATGGGCATCAGCACTACCTGCCTCATAATTAATTGAATAAATACTATAAAAAACAGATTTTTAGTTCGGACTAATTTCAGAAAGTGCATGCTTTTGTTTTTATGGTTTGGAGGACAGTTCGAAATCAAAAGCGAAAGTACAAAATATCTACCGAAATGTTGTTGTAGTTATTAAAATAACGCGATAAGGGCATAAAAAAAGCGACCAAAAAAAACTGAACGCCTGTAGCATGAGGGGAAAAAAGAAAAAACCGCATCGTTTTAGTTGAGAAAACTCCTGTGAACAGGATTTGAGATGAAAGTTTTCTTTGTAATCTGCCGTCCGCAAGGGATACCCGAAGGCGCAGCCCGCCATTGAAAACCTGCATTACTCGTTAATTCTTTAGTGTTGAGTTTTCCAATCTCAGAACAATGCGGTTCGTTTCTTTCTGATGCAAATATAATATTTTTATTCGGGTATTATTCTATCTATGCCATCTTTTTTGAGCAAAAAACGCATTTTAACATCGATTTTACTTATGTGTAACTGAAATAGAAAAAACTACTGATAAAATTTCGCCATGTGAAAGAAAATCTCTATTTTTGCGGAACGAAAAATCAGAATTAACAAATTAAGTAATTATACAACAATCTTATGTCGAATAAAAAGGATCATAAAACTGATGAATTAGAGAGCGTTGAACACGTTTTAAGTACCTCTGAAGCATTTATTGAAAAATATCAGAAACAGATTATATTTTCTGTTGCAACAATTGTTTTAGTTGTGTTAGCCATTTTGGCATTTCGCAATTTCTACATTCAACCCCGCGAAATAGCAGCTGAAACAGAAATGGGAAAGGCACAAAGTTTTTTTGCTGTCGACTCATTTAAAGTGGCGCTTGAAGGTAACAAAGACATTATCGGATTTAAAGAGATTGTTTCGGAATACGGCATTACCAAGTCGGGAAATCTGGCAACAGCTTATGCTGGTATTTGCTATTACAAATTGGGTCAGTATGAGAATGCGATCAAATTTTTATCGCAATACGACAGCAACGATAATTATTTTTCAACATCTGTGATTGGGTTAATCGGAGACGCATACGTTGAACTTGGCGAAAACTCGAAAGCCCTCAGTTATTTTGAAAAAGCAGTAGATACTAAAAACGAAGTATTGAGCCCGGTGTATTTAAAAAAATCGGGCATCGTTTACGAATCGTTGAAAGAACCAGAAAAAGCATTAAAAGCATATAACGAAATTAAGGAAAATTATTCTAAAAGCACAGAAGCAGCTGACATAGAAAAATACATTGCAAGAATACAAAAATAAGTATTTTTCTTTTTGAATCTCAATTTTAAAGCTACTTCAAGTTTTGAAGTAGCTTTTTTAATTCACAATTTTTCACACACGCACAAGTAATAATAAACAAAAAAAAACAAACACAGAATGGCAACTCAATATCAAAATCTATCGGATTATTCTGCCGATAAAATGCCCTCAAAATCAACAACATCAATACAGGAATACGCAATCGCAGTGGCCGATTGGAATTCGGAGATTACACACGCATTGCTCAAGGGAGCTATAGATACACTCGTAGAAAACGGAGTGAAATTAAAAAACATCAATGTGGTACATGTACCCGGCACATTTGAGCTTACCTATGCCGCCAAAGAATTCGTAAACGATTATCTTTGCGTGATTGAAAGCCGGAAAGTACAAAAATACTCAGCAGTAATTGTGCTTGGATGCGTTATCCAGGGAGAAACACCACATTTCGATTTCGTTTGCCAGGGTGTTACTTATGGAATCTCAAAATTAAACACGCAGACAGAAAATTGCCCCGTTGTTTTCGGAGTTCTCACTACCAACACCTTAGAACAAGCACAGGACAGAGCAGGCGGAAAACACGGAAATAAAGGCGTAGAAGCTGCAATTACCGCAATAAAAATGGCTAATATTATTTGGTAGTGTCTTAAAAAAAGCTTATCTTTGCACCGCTTTAGAAATTTAGTAGGGCAGTTACCAAAGTGGCCAACTGGGGCTGACTGTAACTCAGCTGTCTTTCGA
>CAYMHE010000041.1:0-23706 GCA_964390175.1 uncultured Paludibacter sp. | reverse complement strand
ACGAATATGTGATTGGAGCTTATATTTATTTTATCGAGAAAAAAAGTAATTTTTCAGTTCAGAAGCTT
Organism: uncultured Paludibacter sp.; assembly: GCA_964390175.1. GTDB lineage: Bacteria > Bacteroidota > Bacteroidia > Bacteroidales > Paludibacteraceae > Paludibacter. The sequence continues at coordinate 23,638 of CAYMHE010000041.1, read as the reverse complement.
ATATCAAGAGGTTCATTTACAGTGGAAAGCATGAACGACACAAAGTACATTGATTTTAATTTTGTACTGACCGACAGCACCAAACTCAAAGGAAAATTTAGTGCCGAACTTCCTCATTTTGACCAATCAATTGCAACTCCACCCAGCAGTGTGCGCAAAAAACTTAAATTAAAAAATCAGGTCCGATAATGTTTTAAAAAGCCAAGCTTTGACCTGAAATGACATTCAACAATGAAATTGATAGTTATAAAAACAGGATTCAAAACAGAACAATAGCTTTATTGATGACCGTACAGAGAACTCAGATTTGAAATGTTCCATTCAGCAGCTGGACATTATTCAATAAGCTTTTATCAATCAGTGCTATTTTTTATAACAAACCTAAACTTCCAAAACAATATATGATTCTATCTGTTTCATAATTTTAAAGTGATTTTTATGAAAACAGAGAAATACGCAGTCACAGGAATGACTTGCACTTCGTGTGTGGCACATGTGGAGAGAAGCGTAAATAAGCTTGAAGGAATACAAACCGTTCAGGTAAATTTGCTCGACAACAGCATGACTGTGAATTATGACGAAACGAAAATATCCACTGATACAATCACAAAATCGGTTGAAGATGCCGGTTACGAAGCTCACGTTAAAACAGAGAAAACGTCAGAGACTACCGAAACAAAAAAGATAGACTATGTACTGCTGGAACAGGTCGAGATGAAACGCCGTTGGTGGATTTCGCTTATTTTTCTTGTTCCGCTACTTTACCTTTCGATGGGACACATGTTCGGCTGGCCATTGCATGCAACTTTCCTGAAGCACGAAAATGCGCTGACCTTTGCTTTTACCCAGTTTCTGCTAACATTGCCCATTGCATTTATAAATAAAAAATATTTTATTGGCGGCTTCAAAAGTTTATTCCGTGCAGCTCCTAATATGGATTCGCTGATTGCCATCGGTGCTTCGGCGGCCATTGCTTACGGCGTGTTTGCCATTTTCAGGATCGGTTACGGTTTAGGACATGGCGATATGAATACTGTGATGCAATTTTCGAACGATTTGTATTTCGAATCCGGTGCAACCATACTTACACTTATTACATTAGGAAAATACCTCGAAGCCAGGTCGAAACGCCGTACTTCGGACGCTATTTCACGTCTGATTGATTTAACCCCAAAAACCGCTATAATTATTCGGGATGGGATTGAGGTAGAAGTTGCTGTTGAAGAAATCAATTCAGGTGATTTAATTGTTGTGAGAAGCGGACAAAGCATTCCCGTAGATGGAATTATTGTTTCGGGGAGCGGAAACATCGATGAATCGGCTTTGACGGGTGAAAGCATGCCTGTTTATAAAGATGCCGGACAGTCAGTATTGTCGGCCAGCATCAATAAAACAGGTTACTTTACATTTCGTGCCACAAAAGTTGGTAACGACACCACCCTTTCACAAATTATACGTTTGGTGGAAGAAGCATCGGCATCTAAGGCACCCATTTCGAAAATGGCCGACCGGATCAGCGCTGTTTTTGTGCCTGTGGTGATTGCCATCGCCATTATTTCTGTAATTATTTGGTTATTGTTGGGTTATCCTTTTGATTTTGCGTTATCAATAGGCATTGCGGTACTTGTTATTTCATGTCCCTGTGCATTAGGGCTTGCCACTCCTGTTGCCATTATGGTAGGCACGGGCAAAGGAGCCGAATATGGATTGTTATTTAAATCGGCTGAGGCACTTGAAACTACGCATAAAATAAACACAGTGGTATTGGACAAAACAGGAACACTCACCGAAGGTAAACCAAAAATCACTGATATTATTTCGGATAATAATCTCAACGAGAACGAATTACTTCAATTGGCCTATTCGCTTGAAAAAGCATCGGAACATTTACTTGCCGATGCTGTTATATTTGAGGCCGAAAAACGCAATTTACAATTACTAGATATCGAAAATTTCATAACAATTCCCGGACGAGGTATACAAGCCGACATCAGCGGCAATCGATATACTGCCGGTAACATTCTGCTTATGAATGAGAATAATATCGTCAGCAAGGACTTTGTGGCGATTGCAAATCAGTGGGCAGAAGAAGGAAAAACGCCTTTATTTATAGCTAAAGACCAAATGGCTATAGGTTTGATTGGCGTGGCTGACGTGCTGAAAGAGAACAGCAAATCGGTAATCTCGCGCCTCAAAGAAATGGGATTGGAAGTAATAATGCTTACAGGCGATAATAGCAAAACGGCTCAATATATCCAACATCTTCTCGGTATTTCGGCCTCAGTTTCAGAGGTATTGCCACAGGATAAGGAAAAGGAGATTGTACGATTACAGAACGAAGGGAAAATAGTGGCAATGGTAGGCGATGGTATAAACGATGCACCAGCATTAGTCAGAGCCGATGTGGGAATTGCTATTGGAGCAGGCACCGATATTGCCATCGAATCGGCCGATGTGGTGTTGATGCGAAACAATCTGATAGATGTAGTTGCTGCATTTCAACTGAGCAAATCGGTGATCATCAACATTAAACAGAATCTGTTTTGGGCATTTTTTTATAACATTATCGGTATCCCATTGGCTGCTGGCGTTTTCTATGCGTTATTAGGTTGGAAGCTCAACCCTATGTTCGCAGCAGCAGCCATGAGTTTTAGCTCAGTTTCGGTGGTGCTTAATTCGTTACGATTGCTGAAGTTTAAACCTAGGATTTAATCTTTGACAAAAAAACACACAATGCACAACAAAAAATGAAATAACAAAAAACAAATACAAAACCATGACAAACAAAACATTAAAAATTTCAGGTATGAGCTGTGGCCATTGTTCGGCCCGCGTCGAAAAAGTATTGAATAGTATCGATGGCGTTGAAGCCAAAGTTTACCTCGAAACTAATTCAGCAAAATTAGTATTGAACAAGGACGTTAGCAATGATACAATCATACAAACGATTGACAATATTGGTTATCAGGTAACTGAAATCACAGAATAGCCCATTTTTCATGCGTTCATTTTTATTTTTTAATATTTGTCGCATGGAACTCGCTATAAACATTGTCTTTGGATTAAACTGATGTTTTAATGCTCGTTTCATGCTTTAAAACACAAAAATGTCTTAATATTGACTTGAAAATCGCTCCATTCATCTAAAAATATGTTATAAAACACATTTTTCTTACAAATATTTTCGAAAACTATTGCAAGTGTACCAAATACACCTTATCTTTGCATCGTGATTTTTTCATAGTATTAGATTTAAGGTTAACAAAGATTGGTAGTAAGGCGTTACTACCTTTCGCGTTTTATAGAGGATACTTTTTTTTAAATTATATAGAAAAGGGATACATGCATTTTTGCCTGTATCCCTTTTTCCTTAAAATAAAGTATTGTTTTATTGCAATGAATTCCAGCCCTGAGCCTGAAGTTCTATCTCCTCTCCTTCGCGACCAACCAAATGCAAACCCAGTTCAGGCTTCGTCATATGCCCCACTATTCCCACTCCATCCATAGTGACTATTTTGTCATAATCTTCCATAGCCACTGTGAAAAGCAGTTCGTAATCTTCGCCACCATTTAAAGCAGCAGTCACTATATTCATATTCAATTCCTCAGCCATTACAGCCGCCTGGTAGTTGATCGGTATTTTATCTTCGTAAATGCGGCAACCCACATTACTTTGCGAACAGATATGCATCAATTCCGATGACAAACCGTCAGATATATCCATCATCGAAGTAGGTACGATTCCTTTATCGGCCAAAGCCTTGATAATATCTTTCCGCACCTCAGGCTTCAGCTGACGTTGCAGGATGTAATCTTTGCCTTCAAAATCAGGTTGAGCCTCACTATTAGCGGAAAAAACAATTTTTTCGCGTTCCAAAAGCTGCAAACCCATATAAGCCGAACCCAAATCGCCCGATACACAAATTAAGTCATTAGCCTTAGCTCCATTGCGATATACAATTTTATCTTTTTGAGCTTCGCCGATGCAAGTAATACTAATAGTAAGACCCGTTAAAGATGCCGAAGTATCACCCCCAATCAAATCCACACCATAGGCTTTGCAAGCCATTTCAATGCCGGCATACAGTTCTTCAAGGTCTTCCACCGAAAACCGCTTTGAAACGCCCAACGATAGCGTTATTTGTTTCGGTTGTCCGTTCATAGCGTAAATATCCGAGAAATTTACAACCGCAGCTTTGTAGCCCAAATGCTTTAACGGAACGTAAACCAAATCGAAATGAACACCTTCGAGCAAAAGATCGGTAGTCACAAGTATTTGTTTGTCTTTGTAATCAAGTATAGCAGCATCGTCGCCAACTCCTTTTATTGTAGACTCATTTATATTTTTAAATCGTTCAGTCAGATGTTTAATCAGACCAAACTCACCATATTTCGATATTTCTGTTCTTGACATGTAAAGCTCTTAGTGTCCTCAAAAAAAGGACTTTTTTTTTATAAATTATTTGTTAGCAAAAAGGGATTTTGTCGATGCGCGTCTTGTGTCTTCCTCCTTCAAAGTCGGTACTGAAGAAAAGATCAACCATTTTCAAAGCCTCTACTTCGGACACAAAACGGGCTGGCAACGAAAGAACATTGGCATTGTTGTGCTGACGGGCAAGCGCTGCAATCTCGGTATTCCAGCAAAGCGCTGCACGAATTCCCTGATGTTTATTCACAGTCATGCTGATACCATTTCCACTTCCACAAATGGAAATACCAAACTCAAATTCAGCACTTTCGACAGCCGAAGCCATTGGATGTGCATAATCGGCATAGTCACTGCTTTCAGAAGAATATGCTCCAAAATCCTTTAGTTTAATAACACCTTGATCGGTCAGATGTTTCATCACAGTTTGTTTCAATTCATACCCTGCATGATCGCTACATACTGCGATGCTAATTTCATTTATCGGTTTCATATTTGTTTGTATTTTATTTTGTTTCAGGCAAACATATCAACATCATTTTTAGTAATAACATTAGCTCCGAGAATAATCAAACGTTCTACAACATTTCTAAGTTCACGAATATTCCCTGTCCAGCTGCGCGACTGAAGACATTCTATTGCCTCATCAGTAAACTTTTTAGTTTGAACGCCCTGTTCTCCGCATATTAATTCCGAAAAATGATTCACTAGCAGAGGAATATCCTCTTTGCGTTCGTCGAGCATCGGAACATGAATAGGAATTACATTCAGCCGGTGAAATAAATCTTCTCTGAAATTTCCTGCCGCAATTTCTTTCTTCAGGTCCTTGTTGGTGGCGGCGAGTACGCGCACATTCACCTTGATATTCTTGTCGCTTCCAACACGCGTAAGTTCATTTTCCTGAAGTACACGCAGCACTTTTGTCTGAGCCGACAAACTCATATCTCCAATTTCATCCAAAAAAATAGTGCCACCATCTGCTTGTTCAAATTTTCCGATTCTTTGCTTAATGGCCGATGTAAAAGCTCCTTTTTCGTGTCCGAACAACTCACTTTCAATCAGTTCGGATGGAATAGCAGCACAATTCACCTCCACAAATGCAGCCGCTGCTCTCGGACTGTTTTCGAACAGCAAGCGCGCAACAACCTCTTTTCCGGTTCCATTGGAGCCTGTGATAAGCACACGTGCATCGGTAGGTGCAACCCGTTCAATCATCATCCGTACTTTTTCTATTGCCTCCGATTGACCTATCATCTGATGGCGCTTGGCAACTTTCTTTTTTAATATCTTTGTTTCGGTTACAAGATTGTTTTTGTCGAGCGCGTTCCGAACAGTTATAAGCAAGCGGTTCAGATCAATCGGCTTTTCGATAAAATCAAACGCTCCCTTTTTAATACATTCCACTGCCGTTTCTATGTTTCCATGTCCCGAAATCATTACGATTGGAGCCTCAATCTCTTGTTCCTTTAACGCCGTAAGCAGCTCTATTCCATCCATTTCAGGCATTTTTATATCCGAGAAAATAACATCGAAAGAAGTACTCTGAGCAGCTTCTAGTCCTATTTTACCATTTTCGGCCAACACGATCTGATGCTTTTCAAACTCCAAAATGTCTTTCAGCGTATTTCGTATGCTTCGTTCATCGTCGATAATCAGTATTTTTGCCATAATAATGCTTTAATATTTAAGAGTGGTACAAACGTTTATTTTTCAGAATGAACCTTTCGCAAGCAGTGAATGCTATGATTTTACAAATCAAAACCAATATCTGCTCTAAAGTATTTCTTGTCGTAATTTATTTTGTTTGCATTTTTAAAGGACTGAGCCAGCGCTTCCTCTTTTGAATTTCCGTACGAACTGACTGCAAGTACACGTCCACCGTTGGTTACTATCTTCCCATCCACGGCTGCTGTTCCTGCATGAAAAGCGATACTTCCTTCAATTCCATCCAAACCACTTATTATCTTTCCTTTTTCATACGCTTCGGGATAACCTCCCGATACTAACATAACAGTTACCGCTGTTCGTTCATCAAATTCAACTGTTTTTTCATCTAAATTACCTTCAGCAACTCCTTCGAGCAAATCGACAAGATCCGATTTAAGGCGTAACATCACAACCTCCGTTTCGGGGTCGCCCATACGTGCATTATATTCAATTGTATAAGGTTCGTTGTTTACCTTGATCAATCCAAAGAAAATAAACCCTTTATAATTCACTCCTTCTGCATAAAGTCCTTCTACCGTAGGGCGAATGATACGATCTTCTACTTTCTGCATAAACACTGCATCGGCAAACGGAACAGGTGAAACAGCACCCATACCACCGGTATTCAGGCCTTTATCGCCTTCGCCTATACGCTTGTAATCTTTGGCTTCAGGTAAAATTTTGTAGTTCCGACCGTCGGTAATTACGAAAACTGAACATTCGATTCCGGAAAGAAACTCTTCTATTACTACCATTTTACTGGCATCGCCAAACTTGCCACTCAACATGGACTTCAGCTCTTCTATGGTTTCGTCAAGATCGTTCAAAATCAATACACCTTTTCCGGCTGCCAATCCATCGGCTTTCAGCACATAAGGCGCCTGTAGGGTTTTAAGAAACGCTACTCCTTCTTCAATATTTTCGGCAGTTACACTAAAATAGCCTGCTGTAGGAATATTATGCCGAAACATGAATTTTTTTGAAAAATCTTTACTTCCTTCGAGTTGAGCGCCAAATTTATCAGGCCCTACAACAGGAATATGTTTCAATTCCGAATCAGCTAAGAAAAAGTCGACAATACCTTTGACAAGTGGATCTTCAGGACCAACAAGCACTAAATTAATATCGTTTTCGATTACTGCCTTTTTAAGCGCAGGAAAATTGTCGGCCGCAATAGCCAAATTTGTTCCGAGGGTGGCTGTACCAGGGTTACCGGGAGCAATAAAAAGTTTGTTTAGTTTTGGACTTTGTACCATTTTCCATGCGAGTGCATGTTCACGTCCACCTGAACCCAGAAGTAGTATATTCATTGATTTGGAAGGATTTGATTTATACTGCAAAAGTAGCTTTTTTTTGTGTTTCCACAAAATAAAAAAGCCATCCGAATTGCTCCGAACAGCCTTGAAGATATATTGAGTTGTAATTGTATACCTACCCCCTATAAAACGCGAAAGGTAGTAACGCCTTACTACCAATCTTTGTTAACCTTAAATCTAATACTATGAAAAAATCACGATGCAAAGATAAGGTGTATTTGGTACACTTGCAAGAGTTTTCGAAAATATTTGTACGAAAAACATGTTTTATAACATATTTTTAATTTCTATATCTGAAATAAAATAGAAATTAACACCCAGGACTATTTCTTCGTTCTTCCAATTAATTGGTTGGAAAGAAAACAACACAGCCCGGACAACTAAAAACTATAGCCATCGAAACAGCATTCATAAATATACCTGAGAAATAAGCTTTGAAAAACAATAAAAAGAGCAAGTCTAATTTACTCTTCTTTCGATGAAGCTGAAGCACTGAACCGACTCGTTTTTTTGTTGATAATGAGAGTAGATGGAATATTAGACAACTCCTTATTCTCCGATTCTGAAAGATAATTCCAGGTTTGATAACTTATCAGAAGAAAACTAAACCTTGAAATTATACTTGCATTATTCTTCGAACTTTTTATGATTTTTACTGAGTTCGGAAAATTGCGTTGAAGCTCATCAACTGCACTTTTCATTGCTTCGCTGCCATGAATAGTACTGTTAGTATCCATAATAAAAATACTCACCTCATTGTTGTTACGCATCAACCTGCGGGCATAACGAAGCAAAAAAACATCTTCGTCACGATGCAAAATAATCATCGTTGTTGTTATCTTAGTAAAACCACGGTTCACAAACACACCCACACTACAATGACTGTTTTCGATAAAATAGCGGGTCTTGTCCTTAATCAGCGTTCCGGGATAAAAAATCGCCTGTGTTTGAGTCACCCTATTCAACAACCTGTTGAACCACTTAACTTTGCTAAACAAAGAGCTTTCTTTGAAAAAAGGTATTCCCGAAAGCGAGATGCCTGCACCAACAAGCAAAAAGTCGTAATTGTTGTAATTTACAGTTCGCACAATACCTGCTTCGATATTGTCGGTAATCTTGTATTCGGTTTCAATCGGAATTTGTAATTTATCCGCTTCTTCACGAACCAGCCTAAAACTCTCCACCGAATACTGATCCCCATGGAGTGGATTAATATCAGTGCCCTGCGTAATGTGCAGGACATTTACATGTAAACTATTTTTTGTTCCATCGAGTACAGTTTTTGCCACATTAAGCAGTGTCTTTCCATTTTCAGGATTACCTAAAGCGATAATTGCTTTAAAAATACCCAATGCCTGCTGCCGGTTGTATTCTTCTTCTATATTTTTTTCGGGGAAGATTTTGTTAATTAATGAAAGCATGGGGGTTGTCATGAAAGTAGTTACCAATGCCATTATCACCAGCATAACAAAAATTGGCGGTGGAAGAATGCCCATTTCGTAACCGATATTTAACACAATAAGCTCCATCAACCCTCTTGTATTCATCAGCACGCCTATTGAAAGACTGTCTTTCCATGTTTCACCCAGTATTTTTGCCGAAAAAGCGCCACCAACAAATTTACCAACAATAGCCACTAAAATAAAAACACCACAGATCGTCCACAGATACGGCGTATTCAGCAGACCTATTTCAGTACGCAAACCAGTGTATACAAAGAACAACGGAAGAAGCAGTGTGAGCGAAACATCTTCAATTTTATCGACAATTAATTTTCGGAATTGAGGAAGCGGTGGCATGATTACGCCAGCCAAAAAGGCTCCAAACAGGGCATGAATACCAATAACCTGAGTAATATAGGACGACAAAATCAATATGAGTAACAAAAAAGCGAAAACACTTTTATTCACCACTTCACTGCTCTTATATATTTCGCCAACACGCTTGAGAAAAGGCTTGACAACTAAAAGCATTACAAGTACATAAAGCACTGAAAAACCTATATTATAGAGCGAACTTTCAATGCTGCCTGTTTTGGTAATTGCAATTACTGCCGCCAAAACACACCATGCGGTTACATCATTAAATGCTGCACTCGCAATAGAAACGTTACCTAAATGAGTTTTGGTCAGTCCCTTTTCCTGAACAATTCTTGCCAATACAGGAAAAGCAGTGATACTCATCGATATCCCAATAAAAAGAGCAAATGAAAGAAAATCGGTTTGAGCAGCGGCAAATTCTTCAAAAATGTAATAAGCCAGCAACATTCCCATAAAATAAGGAATAATAATACTCGCATGGCTAATGACGAATATAACACCCATTTTGTTTTTCAGGGCACCCAAATCAAGCTCCATGCCTATTGTAAACATAAACAAAATCAAGCCCACCTGACTCAGAATGTACAGATTTCCAAGTGAATCGGGAGCAAAAACAAATTGAAAAACTTCTGGAAAAAAGTAGCCAAGAAGCGAAGGACCCAAAACTATACCGGCTAATATCTCACCTATCACCGTAGGCTGACCAAGCTTAACGAAGATATATCCAAAAATGCGTGAAACAATCAGGATGGAAAGGATCTGGAGCAGTAACATTGCGGCAGGCTCGGCCACGTTGTGCATTGTGGAAATTACGAACGACTGAAAACTGTCAGTTCCAACCAAATTTTGAGTGTTAACTGGGACATTAGGATTCAACTCAAACCTTTCAGCTTTTTGGAACAGCACATAGGTAAATACGATGAAGAATATCAGCATCGTACCGTAAAAAACCCAGGTTTTGAGATGATTTTTATGCATAGTCTTCTTTTTTTGTTGGATATTGACAATTAAAAAAACAGACAAAATGGGCTTTTTTACTCAAATTGTCGGTTCATAATGCCTTATTCTTGCAGGTTAAACAAATTTCTTTGTATTCTGTTCAACACAAAATAATGCTACAAAAAACGAATCTTGTTTGCAAAGATAATTATTTTCTGTAAAATTTTGAGACTTAGCGTTCAGAAAAAACCAATCTTTTTACAAAAAAAATATCAGTTTATTGGTAAGTTTCATTTTTCCAGTTCTAGTTTAAAAATACAATATCAAAGTTAAAACCCTTACACAAAGAAAAAAATTTGTAAATACGCTGCTTTTTGATTTACTTTGCATGCTTTTTCGAAAGCAATTGTTTTATTGAATATTAATAACTAAAAAAATGGAAGTAGGTATAAGTTTTTGGATTGGATTTATTGTTTTTGTCATCATTATGCTAACACTCGATCTTTTTGTTTTTCACAAAAAAGACGAAGCAATTAAAGTTAAACCAGCTTTACTCTGGAGTGTGTTCTGGATTGGGTTGGCAGCCGTTTTTAATATCGGTATTTATTTCGCAGTGGGTCATTTCAATTTATTCGATTTGCCACATGAGGAAGCATTAAGGCTTGGAAAACAGAAAGCACTCGAATTTCTGACCGCTTATCTGATTGAGGAATCGTTAAGCATCGACAACCTCTTTGTATTTATAATGATATTCGGTTTTTTCAAAATCGAATCAAAATATCAACATCGCATTTTATTTTGGGGCATAATTGGGGCCATTGTAATGCGCGCGATCTTTATTTTTGCCGGCGTGGCGCTCATCTCTAAATTTGCATGGGTAATGTATATTTTTGGGGCATTTCTTATCTATACAGGTATTCATATGGCATTCGAAAAGGAAGACAAAAACGAATTTGATCCCAACAAGAATATCGTTATCAGAATTTTCCGTAAAATAATGCCGGTTAGCCATGACATGTCGGTTCCACATTTCTTTGTAAAAAAGGATAAGATTGTTTATGCTACCCCATTTTTTATTGCTTTGTTGATGATCGAAGCCTCTGACTTGATTTTTGCGGTAGACTCTATCCCTGCTGTTCTGTCGGTTTCGAAAGATGTTTTCATCGTGTACACCTCTAATATCTTTGCAATTCTGGGTCTTCGTTCGCTCTATTTTGCGCTCAGCGGCATTATGGATTATTTCTATTATCTGAAATATGCTTTGGCGGGAATCTTATCTTTTATTGGAATAAAAATGTGTGCCAACGAGCTTGCCCACGAACTTGGTTCATCGTTTCACATTAGTAACTTTTTTTCTCTGGGAGTAATCGTAACCTTCCTTACCGTTTCAATTCTATTGTCGATAGCGGTAAAAAAGAAAAGAGAAAACAAAGCCCTGAATTAATTAGCGATTTTTTAGAAACAAAAAAAACAGGAATCCATTCAGATTCCTGTTTTTTTTTGCTATCAGCGTTCACAATTACATGTCTTTTTTTATTTCGTCTATTTCCACCAACTTATTGACAATGGCATAAATTGTGAGCCCGGCCGTACTGTGAATTTCAAGTTTCCTGACAATGTTTCGACGGTGAGTGATAACTGTGTGGGTGGAAAGAAAAAGCGTTTGTGCTATTTCCTTGTTGGTTTGACCTTTTACTACGCAGGTAAGAATCTCTTTTTCACGTTGACTCAGAATTTCGGTATCATCAGTCGTTTCTTCAATAGGCGTTTCGAAAAGCTTATTGAGCTTGTCTTTCAACTGATCCACCGAGTCATAGATACTGATTCTTTCATCATATTGTTTCAATATGTTTTCATCAGTCAGGCACGAAAGGAATGCAAAACATTTAAGCTCCTTATTGCCGCTTTCTTCTTTCAGCTTATGCAGATCAACAATGCCCCAATAAGCCGGATTAAGAATTAAAACACCTGGCTTATGTAAACGAATATAGTTAGCAAGTAAATCTATAGATGAGATTTCAAACACCTGAATATGAATCCCCTGTATGCGCTTTAAGGCCGCCGCCAGCCCACTGCGCAGAATAACCGACGGTTCGGCAATGGCTATTTTTACAGATAAATCGTTCATAATTTGGCTGCTAATTTCTGTTCAATTGCTTCAATTACCGGAACAAAGAAAAAATCTTCTACTTGGTTGTGCGAGGCAAGATCCTTTTCGCACCAAAGTAAATCGAACAGAACATCGTTCAATTTGTAGTTTATACCATTTGATGGATAGTATTTTACAAGGATATTCTTCAGTTCGGCAAGCTTTGAGTCCACATCTGAATGTTGTTCCTCGAAATCAGAAATTTTATATTTACCTCTTCTTTCTCCTTTTAGCAATCTCAGCACATAAGGGAACACAGTTTTGTCTTCGTAATCCATGTGTTTGCGCACCTCGTCGAAATATTCGTCGAAAAATTTCATAAATACCAATTTATACGACGAACTTTGCGCAGTAGATTCTACTGCATCCAATAATTTGGTGCGAATGGAAGGTAGTTTGTAATCCAAAAAATAGGTATGAGCATTTTTCAGATAATTGATGACCGATTCTATTGAAATATTATTATAGGTCTCGTTGATTTCAACATTTCCTTCAGAAAGAAAATTAACAACTGAAAGAAATGTCTCACAATCAATATTATTTGCCTCACAAGCCTCACGCACCGTTTTGTCGCCAAAGCCAAGCGAAATTCCGAAACGGCTTATGGACGATAGCAATGAAGCATCCTCATTGATAAGATCACTCATGCGGGTGCGGGCAGTAAATTTATGTTGATTTTGCATTATTACGTTGATATTTATTAAAAAATCATTCTGTTCGGTTGAACCCACCTTTAGAAACGCAAAATAGGTGTAAATGTTTTACGGTAAGTAAAGATAAAAAAATCAGCCCTATCGTCCGGATACCATGGCAAGTATCCGGACAAAGAGGATGATACTAACTAATACAAACAAAATTCTTCTTGGAAAAAAGAACGCTACAAAGATCGATGAATAGATTTACGATGGCAATACCTGATTGTAGGTATATTTACAGAAACCTCCTAAAAACAAAACAGAGAAACCTGTAATGATCTCTCTGTTTTATTATTAAATATGATATGTTTCGTTGTTATTTTACATCTCCTTCAGCAATCAGATATTCAGCAATTTGAACAGCATTAAGCGCTGCTCCTTTTTTAATCTGATCGCTCACACACCAAAAGGTAATTCCGTTAGGGTTTGAGATATCTTTACGAATACGTCCTACATGCACAGGATCTTTACCCGAAAGGAACAAAGGCATCGGATATTTTTTCTCTGCCGGATTATCAATCACCTCAACCCCGGGAGCAGTTTCAAACGCTGCACGCACTTCTTCCACCGTCAATGGTCGTTCAGTTTCGGCCCATACACTTTCGGAGTGAGCACGCAAAGCTGGTACACGAACACACATGGCACTAACTTCTACATCTGAGTGCATGATTTTACGGGTTTCGTGATACATTTTCATCTCTTCTTTTGTATATCCGTTGTCGGTGAAAACATCAATTTGTGGAATCAGATTGTAAGCCAATTGATAAGCAAATTTATTTACAGTAGGTTGTTCGCCTGCCAACACCTGACGGTATTGCAAATCAAGTTCGTCCATAGCTGCTGCTCCGGCTCCCGAAGCTGCCTGATAAGTAGAAACATGTACACGCTTGATGTGGGATAAATTTTCAATCGCTTTTAAGGCAACCACCATTTGAATTGTAGTACAATTTGGATTGGCAATAATGCCGCGGGGACGCGCTTTGGCATCAGCTGCATTTACCTCTGGAACTACCAATGGAATATCTGTATCCATGCGGAATGCCGACGAATTATCAATCATAACTGCACCGAATTTCGTAATATCTTCGGCAAATTCCTTCGAAATGCTTGCTCCGGCAGATGTGAAAACGATATCTATACCCTTAAAATCGTCGCCGTGTTTTAGTTCTTTTACTGTGAGCTTCTTGTTGTTAAACTCGTATACACTTCCAGCACTTCGCGAAGAACCGAAAAGACTCAGTTCTGTCAATGGGAAATTGCGTTCGGCCAACACACGCAAAAATTCCTGGCCAACGGCACCACTGGCACCTACTATTGCTACTCTCATTGTTTGGTTTTTTTATCCCTGTTTATTAATATTTTATCTGACACAGGAAAAGTTATGACTATTATATTGTTTTATTGTTGATTCTATTTATATTTGTACATCTAAAAGTAAACTTGAAATTATTTCAGCACTTACCGGCTGCAAAATTAATTCATTTTAATAGAATTAGCAACATTATGAAACCACATCTGCTGTTTTTTCTGATTTTTGTTCCGATTTTATTGAACGCACAAATCGACGAATCGTTTTCGGATGGCAATTTTACCGGATATCCCACCTGGTCGGGAATGAATACTAACTTCATTATCAACACATCAGGACAGCTGCAGTCAAATGCTTCCTCTACTTCTGTTTCATACATTTGCACTCCATCTCAATCATTTATAAATGCAGAATGGGAATGCTGGTTGAAAATCAACTACACTACTTCCTCGTCCAACTATGCCGCTGTCTATATTGTAAGCGACAATAATACTATTTTAAACGGTTGCAATGCGTATTATGTTCAGATAGGTGGCACCAACGACGAAGTTTCACTTTTTGTGCAGCAAGGAACGAAGAAAACAAAAATTATTGATGGCATTGATAAGCGAACCGACGGGAATCCTGTCGAGATTAAAATTAAAGTGACGCGCGATGCAGAAGGCAATTTTGAGTTATTCAGCAAATTACCCACTGAAAGTGAGTATTATTCGGAAGGAAAAGTTCAAAATACACTTGTATTGGAGTGTCATTATTTCGGATTACTGTTTTCGAACACATCAACAACCGGAACGGCCTATCTGTTTGATGACATAATTGCAAAAGGAGAGATTGCGGTAGACAAAGAAGCCCCTGAATGGGAAGGCATACACATTGAGGAACCGAACCAATTAAAAATTTCATTCAACGAGAGAATGAATTTTAGCAACGGTGAATATCTTGTCGACAACGGAATAGAAACTCCCCGGGTTGTGAATGTATCAGCAGATGATAAGTCAGCAACACTTATTTTCGATCGATCATTCGAAAAAGGAGTGATTTATTCCCTTCAGGTTTCCGGAATCAATGATATTGCCGGAAATAGCCCTTCAGAACTTACAAAATGGACCGGAATACCCGAAGCTGCTATGCCCGGCGATTTAGTTTTAAATGAAGTAATGTTCGAAAATGCTGACAATTCAGTTGAATACGTTGAAATTTACAACAATTCAGAGAAGGTAATCAATCTGAAGTCAACAACATTAACAACGAGAAAAACTGACGGAAGCCTTAATTCCGGTCATCAGATTGCAACTGAAACTTTAATGGCTCCCCGCTCCTATGCCGCCCTTTGTTCCGACCCCGATTCACTCATGAACTACCATAACATAAGCCAGAAGAACATATTTAAAATTGGATGGTCGGCTTTAAACAACCAAAGTTCAACATTGATTTTGTGCAACGAGGAGAAGGACACTATTTATGATGAACTTACTTACAATGCAAAATGGCATCATCCTTTGATTAAAAACACAAAAGGAGTTGCGCTTGAAAAAATTAATCCGGCAATGCCAACGCAAGATGCATCGTCCTGGCATTCGGCAGCATCCGAAGTGAAATATGGCACTCCCGGACTTATCAATTCACAATACAGAGACACTGAACCAGACAAAAGCGAAGAAAAAATGGTTTGGCTCGACCCTGAAGCATTTTCGCCCGATAACGACGGAGTAAATGACTTGTGCTTTATCCGATACAAGAACGAAACCAATGGCAATGTTTCAAATGTGCTGATATTGAGCGCAATTGGTGTAAAAATACGCGAACTGGCTTCAGGCATTTTATTATCATCTGAAGGCTACTTAACATGGGATGGAAGAACAGACAAAGGCCAGATAGCCAACGCAGGTATTTATATACTTTATTTTGAAGTTTTTAATCCCGAATCAGGCTTCCGAACCATAAAAAAACTTCCTCTTGTTGTATCATTCAGATAATTTTGATAAATTAACAACTTATTATCCAATAAATCAGCTATCTTTGCAGACGTTTTTTCTCTTTAGTTCTGCTTGTTTTATCAAAATCAAATCAATTGAAAGCCAGCAGATAATTGAAAAACAGCGATTTAAAATTAACATACAAAACAAATTTAAAAGAGTGTGTCTCAGCTTTTCCATTCTTCCTTAAGCAGAGATCACTGAAAATAAGAAAATTAAAATGGAGAAAATAAGTTATGCTCTAGGATTAAGTTTAGGAAACAATTTGATCAACAGTGGAATTAGTGAGCTTGATTACGCTAAACTGGCCAAAGGAATTCAGGATGTATTGGAACAAAACCAACCTGAGCTCAGCTACCAGGAGGCACAACAAGTAATTAATACATTTTTCGAAGCCCTACAGGCCAAAGCAAGCGAAGCCGCAATTGCAGCTGGACAAAATTTTCTTGCTGAAAACGCAAAACGTCCCGAAGTTGTAACTTTAGCAAGTGGATTACAGTACGAAATACTAACCAAAGGAACCGGCAACATTGCCAAAGCAAGCGACACAGTGAAAGTACATTATCACGGCACTTTAATCGATGGAAATGTTTTCGACAGTTCGGTGAACAGAGGTGAACCTGCTACATTCGGAGTTACTCAGGTAATTAGTGGCTGGGTAGAAGCACTTCAATTAATGCCCGTTGGGTCGAAATGGAAATTATTTATTCCTTCCGATTTAGCATATGGAGCACAGGGTGCTGGCCAGGCAATTGGGCCACACACAACGCTTATTTTCGAAGTTGAATTACTTGACATCGTATAATCATCACATTTCAATACATTTATAAAAAACTCGTTTTAAAATACTATTTTTTACATTAATGAAAAAAACAATTTTGTTGCTTATGGCATTTAGCATGGTACTTGCATCAGCCGGAGCCAAAGAAAAAAAAGCCAAGAAATCAAAGAAAAATCAGGTTGTAGTTGAAACGGTTTTCAATAACGAAGTTGATTCTATGAGTTATGCACTTGGAATGAATGTAGGAGCTGATTTTGCTAAAAATTTAAAATCAATTCCGGGGCAAAAATCAAATATCGAACTATTAATCAAAGGATTTTCAACAGCCCTGAAAGGAGATTCAACACTGTTAACTCCCGAAGTTGCCAATGAGTTTTTCCGCAATTACATAACCAAAGAACAGCAAAAAGAGCTTGAAGCAAAAAAAGCTGAGGGCGAAAAGTTCCTGGCGGAAAATATGACAGCTGAAGGAATCGTTGCAACTCCTACCGGATTGCAATACAAAGTACTTGTTGCAACCGAAGGAAAAAAACCGCTTGCAGTTGACACTGTTAAAGTGCATTACGTAGGCACATTACTCGATGGCACAAAATTCGACAGCTCTATCGACCGTGGCGAACCTATCGAATTTTCTCTAAATCAGGTTATCAAAGGATGGACTGAAGGCGTGCAATTAATGTCGGTTGGATCAAAATATAAATTCTTTGTGCCTTACAACTTAGGTTACGGCGAACAAGGAGCAGGTGGAGTTATTCCTCCTTATGCAACACTTGTATTTGAAATTGAATTACTTGACATCAAACCATTCGTAGAAGCTGCTCCGGTAGAAGCACCCATAGAAAAAGTGGCCACCGACAAGAAAGCCACCAACACATCAAAGGGATCGAAACAAAACAAGAAAAAATAAAACAAATCATAAATTAATTTTACAAACAAATGAAAAAACAAAGTATTTTTACAATTGTAGCTATGGTTGCAGTCTTCGTAATGACTTCGTGTAACAAATACGAAGCTAAAGAAGTAAGTTTAAGCAACCAAAACGATAGTTTAAACTATGCATTAGGAATGGCTAATGGCGATGGTATTAAAAGCTATTATTTACAAAACGACTCAACTGATCAGCCAATTTTAGCGCTTATGAAAGCACTCGATGAGGCCTACAAATCAGATGCAAGCAACGACGAAATGTACAAACTCGGTCTTCAAATCGGGAACTCATTCAGCCAGCAAAAACAAAAAGGACTGATGGGTGACTCTACATTGATTTTTGATGATAAACTTGTAAAACAAGGATTGGTAAACGCTTTGAATGGTTTCACCGAAGGTATGACTTCTGCTCAGGCCGAAGAATATATACGCAACGAAATGATGAAGATTCAACAACAGAAAATGGGTCAACCCGCTCCTCAGCAGATGGCTCAACCTGCCCCATCTGATTCAACTTCGAAATAAGAATTAGTATATTAATGATTAAAAAGATTCAAAAATGAAAAAACTGAATATATTTTTAGCAGTGGCTTTTATGACTGCTTTTGTTTTTACTTCGTGCGACAATAACAAAGCAAAGTTACCCACACTTAAAAATCAACTTGATAGTTTGAATTACGCTTTCGGTTTGGCAAACGGAAACGGTATCAAACAATACTACCTTGCTGCCGATAGCGCTAATGCTGACTCACTGAAAATTAAAATCGCTTCATTGCTTAAAGGTTTGAACGATGGATTAAACAGTAAAGTAGACGAAAAACATCCTGAACTTTCGGAACTTGGTAAAAATATCGGTTCTGCTCTGAAAGAACAAACTAAAACCGGCCTTATGGGCGACTCTACACTGGTTGTTGATATCGACATTATCAAACAGGGTCTTATCAACGGTTTGAAAGGTTCAAAAGTACAAATGAAACCTGAAGAAGCTCAAATGTATTTGCAAACTACAATGCAAAAAATACAGGAACAAAAAATGGAAAGACAGTTTGGTGCTAACAAAACGGCCGGAGAAAAATTCCTTGCTGCCAACAAATCAAAAGCCGGAGTGATAACAACTGCAAGTGGTTTACAATACGAGGTCATCAAAAAAGGGACAGGCGCTCTTCCAACAGATACTAGCCGTGTGAAAGTTCACTACCACGGAACTTTAATCGATGGTTCAACTTTCGATAGCTCTGTGGATCGTGGCGAGCCTGCTGTATTCGGAGTAAATCAGGTAATTAAAGGCTGGACAGAAGCATTGAAATTAATGCCTGTTGGTTCGAAATACAAATTGTATATTCCACAGGAATTGGCTTATGGCGGACAAGACCAGGGCGCTATCAAACCTTTCTCAGTACTTATTTTCGACGTTGAATTACTATCGATCGAAAAATAAATATCCTGACTTATTGGTATAAAAATCCAATATATTTGTATTAAATTTTACACACATCTAAAGAAAGCCGGAATGTAATAATTCCGGCTTTCTTTGCAAATAGTAAGTGTTTTTTGGCAATTTCACATTATTTACTACAATTAGACTTAAATTTATCATCATTTCCTTTCAAAATTCATTTATTATCTTTATTTTTGTTCACAAAATGATATAAACCTGTGATTACAATGGAAAAAATAGACCAATTAGATCGTAAAATACTGCGAATCATAACTCAAAATGCACGTATGCCCTTTAAAGATGTGGCTGAAGAATGTGGGGTTTCGCGTGCTGCCATTCACCAGCGCGTACAACGTCTCATCGACATGAATGTAATTACCGGTTCGGGATATACGGTGAATCCAAAAATGCTTGGTTTTCAGATGTGTGTATACATCGGCATTACCTTAGAGCGTGGTTCGATGTACAAAGAAGTAGTGGAAGAACTTGAAAAAATCCCGGAAATTGTGGAGTCACAATACACGCTCGGACATTATACAATTCTGATCAAACTGTATGCAAAAAACGATGAGCATTTAATGCAGTTGTTAAACGGAAGAATTCAGGAAATCAGAGGTGTAGCTGCAACCGAAACACTCACTTCGCTTGACCAACGCATCAAACGCACTATTCCGATAGAGTAAACAAAACTGTATATATTTCATATTTCCGGTTTTTTTCTCTGACATTTTTTTGAACAAAATTATTATTGAATTAAAAAAACATAACCGGCTCTTTAAATTCCACAAGACTGGATTTTAAGGAGCTTTAGCTATTTTAAATGGAAACAGTTCTTAGCGGCATCCGTCCTACCGGTAATTTACATTTAGGAAACTATTTTGGTGCTTTGCGTAATTTCATTAGCATGCAAAACGAACATAATTGCTATTTTTTTATTGCAGATTATCATTCACTTACAACACACCCTACGCCTCAAGACCTACACGGCAACGTAAGGCAGATATTGGTTGAATACCTCGCTGCCGGACTTGACCCTGAAAAGTCGACACTTTACGTGCAAAGCGATGTACCGCAAGTCATCGAACTTTATCTTTTTCTGAATATGAATGCTTATATTGGGGAATTGGAGCGCTGTACTTCGTTCAAAGATAAAATCAGGCAAAATCCTCAGAACATTAATGCAGGTCTGCTTACATACCCTACATTAATGGCTGCCGACATATTGCTGCACCGGGCTACAAAAGTACCTGTGGGAAAAGATCAGGAACAACATCTTGAAATGACGCGCACTTTTGCCAATCGGTTCAACAGAATGTACAACGTAGACTATTTCCCTGAACCTCAGGCTTTCAACTTCGGAAACGAACTTATTAAGATTCCCGGATTGAACGGAAGCGGCAAGATGGGAAAATCGGAAGGTGAAGGTAATGCTATTTATTTGGCCGATGAACCTGAAGCTATTCGCAAAAAGGTGATGAAAGCTGTCACCGACAGTGGACCGACAATGCCCAATCAGGAAAAGCCAGAGGTAATTAAAAACATATTTCAATTGATGCACGTAGTTTCGGCTCCTGAAACATTTAATTATTTCGACGAAATGTACAACACCTGCCAGATTCGATACGGCGATATGAAAAAACAATTGGCCGAGGATATGATTCTGTTTACAGCTCCTTTCAGAGAAAAAATAAAAGAAATTTCGGCAGACGAAGCTTATGTATCGAGAGCTGCACGCATTGGCAAAGAGAAAGCCCAGGAAAGCGCCTCAAAAACAGTCAGCGAAATTCGCGAAATCATAGGATTTAAAAAATTCTAATAAAAGAAATAGTGTATCCCGGCGCTTAACAAAAAAGCAAAACAGTATGGATCAAAGTTTTTAAATTACAGATTTTTTTTTGTAAATTTTCAAAACACCGAACAAGATACCTCAAAGAACTGTTTTAATGCCTATATACCGCTATTTAAAGTTTAATAATGTCAACAAAAAGGATAATAACATATTGCGTTTTTACCATTGCTCTTCTTTTGGGAGGAGCAACGGTTGATGCGTTATTAATCCAACTCAACGTCTACACTCAAGCTTCGGCTACTTTTCACAAAACTAAGGATGTACCGTCGGAATGTGCGTACTCGCAACAAGAACTTGCGTCACCCGGTTTCGGAAGTGAACCGGTTCGTTCCAGATCAATTACACAACCTGTGTCAGTGCGTGGAGGAGTGTTTTTGTTTTCGCAGATTTTACATACCTCAAGAATAGCTTTAAACCAATTGCTGGTTGTCAATCAAGACTTTGTTCAACACAAATCGACCAAGCAACTCTACGGCTACTATCTTTTTTCTCTCCATAAAATACTGATTTAATTTCTGAATTTTTGCGCTTTCCATTGCCTTTTCATACACAGAAACGGGGCAATGAACAACCTATTTGGATCACACAAAGCACATTAATTATTTACACGCTATTTCATTATTTATATGGAAAGATATACATCCATCGAACGAACTATTGAGCAAACAGAAAAGAACAGGATAAGAAAAATAAAACAATCTCCATTAAAAGGAATTATCCTTCTTACAGCTGCTCTTCTGATTATTTTTATTTATAACGAATTTTTTTTTAATTCGGACAGCATCCTATCGCCCATACTGATACTGTTATTTGTATTTTTTCTTATCTGGGGTGGCATATCAACGTTTATTCGCAAAACTCTCTACGTCGACGAGTATTCGAAAAGCAAATTATGTTTTGTCGATCTGTTTTACGATAAAAACGATAGAGAAAAATTGCTCGAGATCATAGAAACAGGAAACTATGATGCCATAAAATCGGTAAAGAAATCGACACATGATGGCATCCTGTTGCGCATTGCCTATTCGTACGACAAATCGCTGTGTTATGTACAGGTACTTACACTTTTGCCATTTGGATATGCTTTGAAAACCATGGCCAAAAAATTGCCAATGGAGCAGGTAAACGATCTGTTTAAAATTTTATTCTAAAGCAGTTGCAGCAATGAAAAAATTATTTGCATATTGGATGATGCTGATTATACTCTTCGTGGGAATAATCAGCATCAATATGCAGAATAGCACCAAGCTGCAAATCCAGCCCGGACTATCGCAACAGCAAAATGCGGTTGACCTACAATCCGACACACACGGCATACAAGCATCTGGTAACTTCTGGTTGCACCACGAGAGCAATCAGGTTCGATCTGTTGACTTTTCGGGAAGCAACGTAATGCGATTAATTCCTGACACAGCAGCACTGCGTGTTGTTTGGCACAAACAGTTAACCCTGCAACAACTTTATTCCACAAACATCACTTTAAATAAACTATTGTCAATCAGGCAATCATCTGGTTACTACCTGTTTTTTCTTTGTAAATTATTGATTTGATTCCAGGCTTCCCCTCCCCTAGCACCTTCGACCGAAGTTGCAATTACCAAACATACAACTTACAAATATCAATTTGCAGGTCTGTTTTTATGCCTGCACCAAAATTTTCACATCATAATGGAACAAAACAAATCTATCGAACAAATTTTTGACATCAATTACAAAAATGAAATTAAAAAATTCAAAAACAGTCCTTTAAAAGGAATCATCTTACTCCTGACAGGAATAGCTACAACAATCATTTATTCTCGTTCAGAACTCGAAGTAGGTGGCACTTTAGCACCAACACTTATCCTGGCTATCATTGTGTTTTTTATATGGGGAATTTTTTTAATCGTTGCCCGGAAAACGCTTTATAAGGAAAAAAGCTCCGGACTTATAATTACTTTCAGTGAAAAACCTTACGACAAAAAAGACACAGACAAACTTATGAAAATGATAAAGACTAGGGATTTCAGCACCTTCCAATCGTTGCGCGAAACTACCGATGGAGGCATAAAGCTACGTATCGCTCACACTACGGATAAGCGTTTGGGCTTTGTCCAGGTTCTTTACCTTGACAATATAAGGTATATACCGTTCAGCGAAGTTACACAACTCGATGCGGAACAAACCCAGTTACTAACAAAAAGCAATATAGCCTAAACAAAAAGCCCTGTTCCACTATTGGAACAGGGCTTTAGTTTTATTTGCAGAGGCGCACGAAACGACTATCCTCTTTGCCGCTCGAGAAGGATAAGCATCATCAAGCCAAG
>CAYMHE010000040.1:0-23810 GCA_964390175.1 uncultured Paludibacter sp. | reverse complement strand
ATTTCGGGCTGAGATCATACCCTTTGAACCTGCACGGGTAATTCCGCGAAGGGAATAAGAAACAATCATCCGTATTTTTGGCTCTCAAAACAAAATTATTAATCAACTAATCAATTTGTTATGAGACAACTTTCAATTCTTACTTTTTTATTTCTGTTTTCTGTTTTCTGTTTTGGTCAGTACAACCTAAAAGGAAAAGTGCTCGACGAAAACGGAAATGCACTTCAAGGTGCCACTGTTTACATCAAAAGCGATGACATTGGTAAAACTACCAACGAACAAGGTTCATTTAACTTCGACAAATTAAAAAAGAACCGTTATGCGCTGGAAATCTCGTTTATTGGGTACGAAACAAAAACTCTACAAGCCTACACAGACCGCGAAAACATCGTCCGACTCAACCGTAAATCATATGAAATTAGTGAAATTACAGTCACCACAATTCGTGCCAACGAACGCTCGGCTGTGGCTTACAGCGATGTAAAAAAAGAAGACCTCGAACAACGGAATCTGGGTCAGGACATTCCTTATTTACTTGCACTTACACCATCGTTCATCTCCACTTCGGATGCAGGAACAGGGATTGGATACACTGGCTTTAGAATCCGTGGAACTGATGCTAACCGAACTAACATCACTGTGAACGGAATACCGCTGAACGATGCCGAATCGCACGGTACTTTTTTTGTAAACATGCCCGATTTTGCCTCATCGCTTTCGTCAATTCAGGTGCAACGCGGCGTTGGCACTTCAACCAACGGAGCTGCAGCTTTCGGAGCTAGTATCAATATGCAAACTGAAGGTTTGAATACAAAACCTTATGGCGAGATCAGTTCAGCAGTTGGTTCGTTCAACACCAACAAAAACACTCTAAAAGCAGGAACAGGCCTATTGAGCAATGGATTTGCTTTTGACGCAAGAGTTTCAAACATCACTTCCGATGGCTACATCGACCGTGCATCTGTAAATTTGAAATCCTATTTGTTTTCGGCCGGATACTTCAATGATAAAACCACGCTTAAATTTATCACCTTTGGCGGAAACGAAAAAACTTATCAGGCCTGGAATGGCGTAGATTCGGAAATTATGAAAACAAATCGTACCTACAACGAACTTGGTGAATTTACTGATAACAACGGTAATACTCAATATTACGACAACCAGACAGACAATTACAACCAAACCCATTATCAACTTCATTGGTTACAGGAATTCCACCCGGCACTGCATCTGAATGTGAGCGCTCACCTAACACGTGGGTTGGGCTATTATGAGGAGTACAAAAAAGACAGAGTATATAAAGAATACGGCTTGACTCCGGACACTTTAGCCGGTAAAGCACTGGAGACAACCGATTTGGTACGCCAGAAATGGCTCGATAATTATTTTTACGGACTTACCTATGCCCTGACCTACGAAACAAAACAACTCAATGCTACAATAGGAGGAGCTGTCAATCGCTACGATGGTGATCATACAGGAAAAGTAATCTGGGTACGCAATGCGAATAATCTGGATATGAGCAAGCTCTGGTACAAAAGCAACTCAGTAAAAGATGATGCCAATGTTTATGCAAAAATAAATGCCGAATTATTCGAAGGATTTTTTGCTTCTGTGGACCTGCAATATCGTTACATCAGTTACAGCATGAATGGTATCGACGACAAATACGATGAGAAGAACAATACAATGCGTAACATTACCACTGCGAAACCATATCAGTATCATTTCTTTAATCCCAAAGCAGGACTTACTTATAAAATGAATGACAAACAAAGCGTTTACGCTTCTTTTTCGGTTTCGAACCGCGAGCCCAACAGAAATAATTATACCGAAAGGTCGCTCACTGCTGCAAAACCTACATTCGAGACCCTGTACGATACCGAAGCAGGTTACCGTTTCCAGTCACCGGAGTTTTCGGCAGGCGCAAATCTTTATTACATGCGTTACAAAAATCAGTTGATACTTACTGGAAAAATCAGCGATATAGGCGAACCACTTACCTCCAATACTCCTGAAAGTTATCGCGCAGGCATTGAGCTTATTGCCGGCATCAAAATAACCGAATGGCTAAAATGGGATGGAAATTTCACCGTTAGTCAGAATAAAATTCTGAATTTCACCGAAGAAGGAATAGACATGTACGACGCTAACTGGAAATGGGTTGCCTCCAAGGACAATGCATTAGGTACCACCGACATTGCATACTCTCCTGATATGATTGCCAACAGTATTTTTACAGCCAATTTAAAGCAATTTGAAATTGGATTCTATTCTAACTATGTAGGAAAGCAATTTTTTGATAATACTTCGAGCGACGAACGATCGATTGATGCTTATTTCGTAAATAACGTGAGCCTGAAGTATGCTTTGAAATTGCATAAGTTGAGAGGAATTGATTTTCAGCTACTGGTGAACAACCTGTTCAATACCAAATATGAAACAAATGCATACACCTGGTATTCGTACTATTTAGATGGTAAACGAGTGAACGAAACGCGATTCTTTCCGCAGGCCGGAATTAATTTCTTAGCTTCAGTTACTGTGAAATTCTAGTCAAAATTTTCCAAATCAGAGCATTTTCGAACGAAGATGCTCTGATCTTTTTAACAAATTATTACCCTGCCCAACCTTCTCTGTCGAGATTTCTATAATTGATGGCTTCGGCAATATGATTCGAAAGGATATTTTCGGCATCATCAAGGTCAGCAATCGTACGAGCCACCTTAATAATTCTGTCATAAGCTCTTGCCGAAAGATTCAGTCGCTGCATTGCATTTTTAAGCAAATCAGAACCGGCCTTGTCAATCTGTGCAAACGAACGCATTTGCTTCGACGACATTTGTGCATTACAGTAAACCCCATCAATATCTCTGAACCGTAATTCCTGTATCTGACGCGCTTTTATAACACGTTCGCGCACTTTTTCACTGCTCTCCGATTCCTTCAATTCCGAAAGTTTTTCGAAAGGAACAGGAACAATTTCAATATGAATGTCAATACGATCCAAAAGCGGGCCAGAGATGCGGCTGAGGTATTTCTGCACAACTCCGGGAGCGCAAACACATTCGCGATCGGGATGATTATAATAACCGCAAGGACAAGGATTCATCGACGCCACCAACATAAAACTTGCCGGATATTCGATGGTGAACTTGGCACGCGAAATACATATTTTCCTATCCTCTAGCGGCTGGCGCATCACTTCGAGGACAGTACGCTTAAATTCAGGAAGTTCGTCCAGAAAAAGCACACCGTTATGTGCCAGTGAAATCTCTCCAGGCTGAGGAAAAGCACCGCCACCCACCAGGGCAACATCAGAAATTGTATGGTGAGGACTCCGAAATGGACGTTGAGAAATGAGTGATGTGTTGCTGTCGATATTACCAACCACTGAATGAATCTTAGTCGTTTCGAGTGCTTCAAACAATGTTAGCGGAGGTAGAATTGTCGGGATACGTTTTGCAAGCATGGACTTACCCGCCCCGGGAGGACCTACCATTATAATGTTATGTCCACCGGCAGCAGCCACTTCGAGCGCCCGTTTTACATTTTCCTGCCCTTTTACATCAGCAAAATCAATTTCCGACAAATTTAAATGACTGAAAAATTCTTCGCGGGTATTCACTATCGTTGGCTCAAGCGCTGAGTTTCCCTCAAAGAAATCAATGACTTCTTTGATATTTTCCACTCCGTAAACCTCCAGCTTGTTTACAACAGCTGCTTCACGTGCATTTTGTTTTGGAAGGATAAAGCCTTTGAAACCCTCTTCGCGGGCTTTAATGGCAATAGGCAAAACTCCTTTGATGGGTTTAAGGCTGCCATCCAACGAAAGTTCGCCCATAATAACATATTTATCAAGCTCATCGGACTTCAGCTTTTCGTCGGCTGCCAACATTCCAATGGCAAGGGCAAGGTCATAGGCCGAACCTTCTTTACGAATATCAGCCGGCGCCATGTTCACAACAATTTGTTTTCGTGGAAGTTTAAAACCATTGAACTCAAGCGCCGAGTTGATTCGTTCATGACTTTCTTTTACGGCATTGTCGGGCAAACCAACAAGGAAAAACCTAATTCCCTGACTAACGTTTACTTCAATTGTAACAATTGTAGCATTGATGCCCTGAACGGCAGAACCAAATGTTTTTACTAACATAGCATTCAGATAAGGTAATTATTTATAGATATATATACCACTAAAATGAAGCAATTAAGCCAACAAAAACAAACTTCCGTACGCGACTAAAAAGCGTAGCCTACATTGAGCGATAGCGGTATTTTAACCGCCTCGTTATCGGTAAACACATTTCCGTTTGAATAATGGCCTATTTTTATTTCAGCATTCAAATTTCGTTTTTCTCCAAAGAAAATTCCTGTTCCCATATTATCCATGAATGTGAATTTGGCTCCCATTTTATGCCCGTCGAGCAATGTTTCGGAAATATAAGTAGGCGCCGCCACAGTATAATAGAAATAAGCGTCGAACTTTTTTGCATGCAAATAATTCAGACGAAAAACAGGAAATACCGACAAAGTGAAAAATTGCTGACGTTCAAACCGGTTGGCAGCCTCGCCTTTGGTTTGCCACACAGAAGCGTTCACACCCCAGTCGAGTGCAAAAACCCTGGGCCCATGAAATACGTTCCGCTGATAATTAAGTGATAAGCCCTGACGAACCTCGGCTTCTCCACCCCAGAAAATGGGAACAGGATCGCGCGAAACAATATTATTTACACCATAACCCAACACATTGCTTGTGTAGCCAATCTGCAACCATTGTTTCGGATGTATCAACCCTGATGTTTTCCCTTTTTCAATCTGTTTTTCGGAAAAAGGACGTAAATGATACGAGAAACCACCGCCAACAAAAGAGGTATAAGGTTGATTGTGCTTTTCATTTCGGGGTGAATAATTCGAAACAAGCTGCAAAGCCCAACGATTGTTGATGTGATATTTCAGACCAGCTCCGAAAAGAAATGTTGGATAATTGACATCCTTCACCACCGGATTTCCCTGCGGATCCTCGAAACCATGACGGGTAATAATTCCCAGTCCGGCCTCGCCATAAATTGAAAAATGTTCGCCAATAGGCAGTCGGGGCTTGAGCGTCAAACCACCCACATTCATCCACACCGAGTGATTATCCGAAACTAAAGTCTGATCATTCATATACTTGTACCTCACCCACAAAACCGGACGCATATATGTTAACTGCGCCGAAAGGTATTTATTAAAATCGTAACCGGCAAGCACCAATCGCACAGCGGTATGAGGTACTACTATTGCATCGGTCAGCGAATAACCCGCTTCGAGCTGAGCCTG
This sequence comes from uncultured Paludibacter sp., assembly GCA_964390175.1. Lineage (GTDB taxonomy): Bacteria > Bacteroidota > Bacteroidia > Bacteroidales > Paludibacteraceae > Paludibacter. The sequence continues at coordinate 18,488 of CAYMHE010000040.1, read as the reverse complement.
ACTAAATGGATAATTAATTGAACCAATATTAACTTCGAAATAAGCGTTTTGCATATACGAGGGTACCTGGGCACGGTCGTCCTGAGCCATTAAAGGAATAAACGGAACGATTAAAATCAGAAATAATACTTGTTTAATTTGAAACATATTAAAAGGTTGAATAGATTGAGAATTTATTTGCTGCAAAAATAGTTAATTCATTTTACAATTTATCATCAGTAATTATGTTTTTAGCATACAAACACTTTATAAACAAAAAAAAATCATTTTCGACAAATGAATATTCATAAAAAAAATGATTTTATTTAATACCTCAATTGCTTTTTAAAATATTTTTTTGATAAATAAAATCATATCACAATAAAACAATACATTTTCACGTTGATTTAATAACACGAGTATCTTTGAAGATTTTTTATTGATTTAAGCCCAATTGTTTCATCATTAAATTTTGAATGTTATGGTAGCTAAAAAATCGCCTGAGGCTAACCTCGAAAAGAAGAAGAGCCTTTATGTTTTGCTTGGATTTGTTATGGTACTTTCGTTGATTTACATCGTATTCGAATGGTCGCAAAAAGACCTGCCTACCTACGACAGAAACCAGTATCTCTCAAACTTTGTCGACGACATTGTATTGCCACCTCCAACAACGCAAACGCCGCCTCCGCCACCTCCTCCCCGCCCGGTAGAAGAATTTAAAATTGTGGAGAAACCAACAACAACCGAAAATGTGGCCTTAAAGTCGGAAGATTCGCCCACGGAAGGAGTAGAACAACCAACGAATGTGAAATATGAGGTAACTCCCGAAGCAATAGAAGAAATTCATAACTTCGTAGAAGAAATGCCTCAATTTAAAGGAGATATCATGTTATTCCTTTCGAAAAACATTAGATATCCTTCGCTGGCTCAGGAACTGGGAATTCAGGGAAAGGTAATTTGCCAATTTGTGGTGGACAGGAATGGAGCTATCGAAAATGTTGAAGTGGTTAGAGGCATCGACAAAAGCCTCGACAACGAAGCTGTACGGGTAATAAAATCGATGCCCAACTGGAAACCAGGAAGAATGAACGGCAGAACCGTGAAAGTGAAATATACTTTGCCTATCTATTTCAGACTGATGTAAAATCTTTTAAGTCCGGAACACGTTTCCGGACTTATTTTTACAAATCAAAAACTTTCATATCTTCGGCCAGAAGAGTGTTTTCAAAAATGGCTTTAGCCTCGTTCAGCAATCCATTTTTGTTTGAATAACGAGCCGAAAAATGACCTACAATCAACTGTCCTACACCAGCTTTCTGAGCTATTATTGCTGCTTGTGCAGCAGTGGAATGTTGAGTTGTTTTGGCTCTGATCTGTTCATCGTTCATAAAAGTAGCTTCGTGGTACAAACAATCAACACCCTGTATGATTGGTATTATTTTCTCGTAATACGCTGTATCAGAACAATAAGCAAAACGCTTTGGTTTTTCAGCAGGAGTTGTAAGAATTTCATTTGGAATTATTTCGCCCTCCTCGGTCACAAAATCGTCGCCCTGCTTGATCTTATGAATCCTCCAGTTCGGTATTTTGTAAAAATCAATCATTGCCCTCACAATATGTCGATCGCGTGGTTTTTCCTCGAACAAAAAGCCACAACTCGGAACGCGATGCTTTAGCGGAATACTAAAAACCTGTACTGATCGGTCTTCGTAAATCAATTCGTGTGCTTTAGGATGGATGGGATGAAAAATCACCTTAAAAGGCAAACCCTCGCAGAAGAACTTCAATTGGGGTTCCATTATATTTTCAAGCTCTGCTACCGAATGAATGTGTAAATCGGCAGTTCGGTTCAACATACCAAAACTTGAGATTAAGCCAATCAGGCCAAAAACATGATCGCCATGCAAATGAGAAATAAAAATATGCCCCAAACGATTTGTCTTTACATTCATCTGGCGCATACGTATTTGTGCACCTTCGCCACAATCAATCATAAACTGCTTGTCCCGAATATCAAGAATCTGACAGGTTGGGAAATTATTTTTGGTGGGTAAAGCTGAACCGCAGCCTAATATGGTAAGAGTTGTTTTCAGAACTTAATGTACTGGGTTTTTATTTAATCAATATACTCACAACAAGGAATTTAATTCACAAAACATCAAAAGTCTTTTTTAAGAAGACTATAAACCGCAAGGTCGATATATCCACGGGAATGCAACTCACCGTCACGCTCAATGCCTTCGAGTTCGAAACCCAACCTTTCGGCCACAGCCCTGCTTTTAATATTCCCTACTCCTGCTTTTAATTGAATTCGATTCATTTTCAGCTCATCGAATGCATACACAATCAAGGCTTTGCTGCATTTAGTCACAATACCTTTGTGCTGAAAATCAAACGACAGCCAGTAGCCGATTTCCGTTTTCATATTCATTTCGTCAGTATCCTTCAGCCCGATAAGCCCTGCAAACCGGTGTTCAAAATAGATGGCAAAAGTAACATTTTTTTTATCTGAATAAAGATAGCTGTTGACAAATCCACGTGTAAATTCAATGTCGACTGTTTTTTCAACAAAAGGAAGCCATTCGCTCAAATAATCACGTTCGGCATCTATTGCATTGAAAATATTCACAACTTCGCCTTCATCAATTTCTTTCATCAGAATTTGATCATCCACACATAGTTGTCTGCTTTCCATTGTCGAATAATATAAAAATATAACTTACAACCTTGTTTTTTCTTTCAGCTTAAAGTCGCGTCCAAGGTATTTTTCGCGCACCAAAGGATTATCAGCAAGTTCCTGCGAAGTTCCCTTGAAAAGTATTTTGCCTTCGAAAAGCAAATAAGCTCTATCGGTAATGCTCAAAGTTTCGTCCACATTATGGTCAGTTATCAGAATACCAATGTTTTTATCTTTCAATTTCCACACAATATCCTGAATATCCTGCACTGCAATAGGATCGACACCGGCAAAAGGCTCGTCGAGCATAATGAAACGTGGTTCGATGGCAAGACAACGTGCAATTTCGGTCCGTCGGCGCTCTCCTCCCGAAAGACGATCGCCAATATTATGACGCACAGCCTGAAGATTAAATTCCGAAATCAGCGTTTCCAGTTTTTCTTTCTGGTAGGCACGACTGAACTTTGTCATTTCGAGCACCGATTTGATATTGTCTTCCACCGTCATTTTGCGGAAAACAGAAGCTTCCTGCGCCAGATAACCGATACCGCTTTGAGCACGTTTATAAACCGGGAAGTTGGTAATATCCACATCGTTGAGAAAAATTTTTCCCGAATTTGGCGTAACAAGTCCTGTTGTCATATAAAAAGTTGTTGTTTTTCCAGCACCGTTAGGGCCAAGCAGACCAACAATTTCGCCCTGTTTCACTTCGATCGATACATCGTTTACAACAGTTCGTTTTCCGTATTTTTTATATAATTGTTCAGTGCGCAATACCATTCCTACGTTTTCCATATAGATCTTATTTTGAAATGCAAAAATACTGTTTTTATTACGATAATCAAAACCAGGGAATCTAAACTCCTACCTGAACACACAATAAAAATAATTGGCTATCGGATTGGCATTTTCACATTGAGAAATAAAAAGATATCGGTAAAAATCTACCCTCATTATGGTATAAAAAATACCGATCGCAGGGTATGGTTTGCAGCTACAAAAGTCAGTATTTTTGCATCGTATCAATTCTAAAGATTTATTTTATGAACTCAAATGCCATTTGCCCCATATCCACCAATAAAATTGACGAGCACATTGCCCGACTCAATGCCACCTTCACTGTGTTGTTATTAGCTGCTTTTATCTTCAGCAACAACCTGTTGATTGCCATATTTCTTTTTATAGATTTCACTTTGAGGGGAACTGAAAATTCAAAATACAGCATTTTAAGCATTTTCTCAAAGTTTATTATCAATTTGCTGGGGCTGAAAAAGAAGCCTGTAAACTCAGGTCCTAAAGTTTTTGCAGCCCGTATAGGTATAGTTTTTAGTTTTTTAGTAGTCTTATTTTCAACTCTTAACATTCAGGTTGCAGCACTTGCTTTTGCTTCCGTATTTGGAATATGTGCATTTCTCGAAAGTGCTTTTGGTTTTTGTGTTGCATGCCGTATTTATCCTTTTGTTTACAAATTCACATATCGTGCAGACTTCGACAAAGTGAAAGTCTGACTATTTATCTGAACAATTTCAGCACCGACAAGCTATCTTCTTTAAAATAAGGAGGTAGCTTTTTTTTGGAAAAAAGCAAACATTTTCATTCAAAAACAAGACAAAAACAAGATCTATATCTAATAAAATCATTACTTTTGCTGCATATACCTGACAAAATCACACGACACTATTCAAACAAATCAAATTGTCAAACTCTTAAATTATAGTATATGTATCAAAATTTTAAAACATATCTCGAAAACGAGCTAAGCGATATTCGCGAAGCTGGTTTATTCAAAAATGAAAGAATAATAATTTCTGCACAAGGAGCAGCCATACGCGTTTCGGATGGGAAGGAAGTATTGAACTTTTGTGCCAACAACTATCTTGGCCTATCCAACAATCCATCACTGATACAAGCCGCTAAAAATGCACTCGACACCCATGGTTATGGCATGTCGTCAGTACGATTTATCTGTGGGACGCAAGACCTTCATAAACAAATCGAAAAATCGATTGCCGCTTTTTTTGGTACCGAAGATACTATTTTGTATGCCGCATGTTTCGATGCGAATGGAGGCGTTTTCGAGCCTTTGCTGAACGAAGAGGATGCCATTCTGTCCGATGCATTGAATCACGCTTCCATTATCGATGGCGTACGGCTCTGCAAAGCACAACGCTACAGATATGCCAACGCCGACATGGATGACCTGGAAAAGCAATTAAAAGCAGCGCATTCCTGCCGTTTCAGACTGATTGTAACCGATGGAGTATTTTCGATGGATGGAAATGTGGCGCCACTGGATAAAATTTATGAACTTGCTGCAAAATACGATGCAATGGTCATGGTGGACGAATCACATTCTGCAGGCGTTGTAGGCAACACAGGTCGCGGAGTTACTGAACTTTACAATTTAAAAGGAAAAATAGAAATAATTACCGGCACACTTGGCAAAGCATTTGGCGGTGCCATTGGCGGTTTTACAACGGGTAAAAAGGAAATTATTGACTTGCTCCGTCAGCGTTCGCGACCTTATTTATTCTCCAACTCCATCCCTCCAATGGTGGCAGCTGCCGGCATCCGGATGTTCGAAATGATGAACGAAACCAACGAACTTCAGGAAAAATTACATACAAACACAGCTTACTTTGTCGAAAAAATGAAAACTGCTGGCTTCGACATTAAACCTACAACATCAGCTATTTGCGCAGTTATGCTCTACGATGCCAAACTATCACAAAAAATGTCGGCACTATTGCTCGACGAGGGTATTTACGTTACAGGCTTTTACTATCCTGTTGTTCCTAAAGATCAGGCACGAATTCGTGTTCAGATTTCGGCAGCTCACACTACCGAACAGCTCGACAAATGTATAGCCGCTTTTACAAAAGTAGGACAACTGCTCGAAGTTGTTAAATAACAAACTAAAATACAATCAAATAAATCAACAGCCATATGAAAGCATTAGTAAAACTACGCCCCGAAAAAGGAATTTGGATGGAAGACATTCCGACACCTCACGTTGGAATAAACGATGTGTTGATAAAAATTAAGAAAACAGCCATTTGTGGAACTGATTTGCATATTTATAAATGGGACGAATGGTCGCAACGAACCATTAAAACCCCAATGACTATCGGGCATGAGTATGTAGGTGAAATTGTAGAGAAAGGTCATGGCGTTAGAAACATAAAAATTGGCGATCGCGTTACCGGTGAAGGACACATTGCTTGCGGGCACTGCCGGAATTGCCGACGCGGCAAACTACATGTATGCGAAAACTCAGTTGGAGTAGGTGTAAATCGCGACGGCGCTTTTGCTGAATATCTTTCATTACCGGCCGAAAATGTTGTAAAACTGGATCAACGTATTTCGGATGACATGGCCTCAATCATGGATCCATTCGGCAATGCTACACACACAGCACTTTCGTTCCCGCTGATTGGCGAAGATGTTCTCATTACCGGAGCCGGACTCATTGGAACAATGGCAACCGGAATTTGTCGGTTTGCAGGCGCTCGCAACATTGTAGTGACCGACCTGAGCGATTACCGGTTAGAAATAGCCAAGAAAATGGGTGCTACACTCACCATTAATCCTTCGAAAGGAGAAACAATAGAAGGCGCACTAAAAACCTTACACATGCGCGGTTTTGACATCGGACTCGAAATGTCGGGGTCACCGGCTGCATTTCGTGGCTTGATCGACAATATGTACAATGGATCAAAAGTTGCTTTACTGGGCATTTTACCAAATACAACCACTGTGGACTGGGACAAAATTATTTTCAAAGCACTTACATTGAAAGGAATATACGGACGTGAAATGTGGGAAACCTGGTATCAGATGGAACAAATGCTTATTACCGGCTTCGATTTATCTCCGGTGATTACCCATCGTTTCGAAATAGACGATTTTCAAAAGGGATTTGATGTAATGGAAAAAGGCGAATGTGGTAAAGTTATATTAAACTGGTAATCAAATTTATCCAATAAAATGTAAAAGCGTGTCTTCATCCCGAAGACACGCTTTTTGTTTTATCAAACTCTGAGATTCAAACTACTATGAAAAGAAACTATTCTGTTTTTTGTAAAAGTAAGACATTCTTCGCTGACAGATGTGTAAGAATCGACTTTATAAGTCGATGAATTGACAAAAAGCCACAGCTTCGGTCAACATAAAAAACGCTGAAGCCTTTACAGCTTCAGCGTTCCAATAAAACAAATTCACTATCAATCTTTAACTCAATTTATTTTTCTGACAAGTAACTTGCAATGCCATCCTGAGTAGCTTTGAGTGCTTTGTCTCCTTTTTTCCAGTTGGCAGGACAAACTTCACCGTACTCCTCGGTAAACTGAAGCGCATCGATCACGCGAAGAATTTCTTCTACACTACGTCCAAGCGGCATATCATTCACTACCTGATGACGAACCACACCCGATTTGTCGATCAGGAATAATCCTCTGTAAGCTTCAGGATCGCCAACAAATTTCACATTTCCTTCTTCATCATACACTTCTTCGCCTGCCAACACATCATATGCTCTTGAAATTTCCAATGTATGATCGGCCACGATAGGGTAATTTACGCCCTGAATACCACCCTGATTTTGTGGAGTTTGTAACCATTTCCAATGTGAGAAAGCCGAATCGGTAGATGCTCCTACCAACACTGTGTTGCGAGCTTCAAATTCTGCCGCTTTTTCCTGAAATGCAATTAACTCTGTTGGGCAAACAAACGTAAAGTCTGCAGGATAGAAAAAGAAAACAACATATTTTTCTCCTTCATATTGTTTCAATGAAAAATCTGTAACGATTTCTGAACCGTTTACTACTGCTTTTGTGTTAAACACAGGGGCTTGTTTTCCTACTAATACTGACATATATTTTAAATTTTAAATGATTAATTATTTTTATGCAACAAAAGTATACATTTAAAATTTGTAACCCAAACAAAATTGAATAGAATATATTTATTGAAGTATAGAAATAGCCTATTGATTTATATAATTTTAAATATCAACACCGTAGCATAAGCAGCCATTCCTTCCTGGCGACCAACAAAACCTACTTTTTCGGAAGTAGTGGCTTTTATCGAAATTAAATCGACATCAACATTCATTACCGTAGCCAAACATTCCTGCATTCTGACAATATGAGGGTTTATTTTCGGTACTTCGGCACACACTGTGCAGTCGGCATTCCCGAACTCATAACCTTTAGCCCTCAGTAGTTCCATTGTTCTCGCTAAAAGTATTTTGCTGTCAATATTTTTAAATTCTCCGGCTGTGTCAGGGAAATGAAATCCTATATCGCGCAGATTAGCAGCGCCAAGCAATGCATCGCACAAGGCATGAATGAGGACATCTGCATCCGAATGACCCAGTAACCCAACTGAATGATCTATCTTTATGCCACCCAACCAAAGTTCGCGACCTGACGCAAACACATGTACATCGTACCCAAAACCAACTCTTATATTATTCATCTCAGTAAAATTGATTAGTTATTAATACTATTTCATGCAAAGAACGGTTATATTTGCCACTTCTACAAGAGACAAGTACAACCGTTCATTTTATTTAAAAATTTATTCTGATACCAGAATTCTTATCTTACTAAATTTTTGAGTCCGAACAAATCAAACGAAAGCGTAAATCTCAGGGTCTGATCAAGCGGATTCGATTGTGAAGTAGAAATCACATAACCAGCATCCAACTGAAAAACATTTAGTTTGAAACCGGCACCAGCTGTAAAATATTTTCGGTTTCCCTTGTATTCGTTTTCGTTGAAATAACCCGCACGTACGAAGAATTGTTTGTTGTAGGCATATTCAGCACCCACCGACCACATTATTTCCTGTAATTCTTCTTTGGCGCCGCCCGGAGCATCGCTAAAGGACGAAAAAACGCCGGAGAGCATCGAAACATCATTAAAATCGGTGGTGGCATCCGGAGTTGGCACCAATAATTTATTCACATCTGCACTAAACGAAATGCTTTGAAAATCATCGATCGGATAATCAAACGAAGTTCCTAAGCGAAAGTTCGTAGGGATAAAACTACTTGTTACTTTTTTGTCGTATGACATTTTTGAACCTAGATTAGAGATGTTCAACCCAAACGACAGCAATGCATCGCCGGTAGAAAGTGCTATAGGCTGACGATAATAACCCGCCACATCGGCCGCTACCGAAACACCAGGATACATTTCGCTTCCTCCGGCACCGTTAAATCCGTTATTTAAATCAGAGTAAATGAAGCGCATGGCTACCGAAGCCGAAAACTTTTCGGAAAGCATTTGCGAGTAAGCAACATCAACAGCCATCTCTAACGGATGCGCCGAACCTTGTTCATAACCTAATTGATCCATTAAAGTAATATCTCCCAACGAGAAGTAGCGCAACGAAGCGCTTAAAGCCTGACGATCGGAAAATTTATAGTAACCTGCCAAATAAGCCAAATCGATATCGGGCACAAGCGAGCGTAACCATGGAGTATATGACAACGAAATGCCGGCCTCGCTTTCCATAAACACATATTTTGCAGGATTCCAGTACTGCGAATTCAAATCGGGAGATGTAGCCGCACCAATATCGCCCATACCACCGGCACGAGCGTCGGGAGCAATTGACAATGAAGGGACTACAGTTGAAATTGGGTTAGGCTCAACGGCCATAACTCCCATAGCTAAAGATAAAACGACAGTTAATGTTAAGAATTTCTTTTTCATTCGAAAATTTTTTAATATGCAATATTACAACTTTTATAATATATGCAAATATTATAAACGTAATTTTTAATTTTTATTATTCAATAATGATCATTTTATTTGATTTTGAATAAGTGTCACTATTTTTTGTGCTTATTGTAACCCGGTACAAATAAATACCGGCATTCGCCTTTTTCCCATCAGCTCTTATCAAATTCCAATTGATCTCATCGGCATTAGCCTGAGAAAAAGACCATATTTGTCTGCCAGACAAATCAAATATATCCACTTTTGTGCTTAGAATTGTTTCTGGTCTATCGTGATCAACAACAATTCTTGTACTTGCAATTACAGGGTTAGGATAATTATTGATTCCGAATATAGTTGGTGTTAAACCTTTCACTACCTCAAATTCGAGACTCTGAACACTTGAATTATTTAACAAATCCCAGGCTCTGAATGTCAATGTATGTTTACCCACCTCAAGTTCAGGCAGTTTGTACTTAACAACACCCTTTGTATAATCGTTTTCAGCAGTCTGATAATAATCGTTTATAACGTAGGACTTTCTCGGGTCATTGTCTACAATCAGCAAAAGGTCATGACCAATACCACTTCCCACCCTGTTTATTCCATTTACATCACTCAGATGCGCAATAAACAATGGCGTTTCGTTAACTTTTCCTCCCGAACGAAAATTCCCGGAGTTCATATACAACTTCATTTCAGGCCCTGTGGTATCAGCCACTACATCTTTATTAGTTCCACCCACTATAAAGTTTTCGTAATATCCCTGCGCTTCCTTTTCATTTGTTTTATCGTAGGCATAATAATTAATCCGCCCGGTTCCGTAATTATACTTTATGTCCTTTGGAAGCATAAAAGTAACAGAAAACTCTCCATCCTTTACCAAAGCTCTACCCGAAAATAAGGTGTTGGGGCGATCAGAATAAGACATGGCACCATCTCCATGGTTATTTAATGTGGTTATTCGCTGAACCTTATCCAAAACTACAATGGTAAGCTCACCGTTGAAATTCTGAATTTTATTACCGTTACCATCATCAATTATTCCTGAAACTGTAACTACCGACATTGCCCGTAAAGTATCATTACCTAATTCATTACCATCATCTATTTTAGTTGTGCTGACATTATAATCCGTGGGGAAATTGAGTTTTACAGCCGGATCGCCCATATAAACATATGATAGTTTATTAAATTCGGCACCTACATTATTTTTAGCATAGGCAACCACATCCCCTATTTTGTTATGTTGTCCATTGGTTCTTTTAAATAAATATTCAGAGAACTTAAGATTAATCGTATGGTTTTGAGAAGCATACACCGGGCGTGCAGCCGAAAAAATCCCAATACCACCTCCGTAAGGATTCAGAAGCACCTGCTCTCCTGCCGAAACGGCTTTAAGATCGAACTGAAGAAAATCACAGGTAGCACCAAGCCAAAGTGGCAATTGCTGATTGGTAAGGGATTTCACATCATTCACAGTCAGGATTTTTTCGTTTGTCCAACCGGTGTTACTGGCATGTCCCGTAAAATTCAGATACAGCAATCCATTCCGCAACAAATCATGAAAGTGCGTACGAGCCAGAGGATAACTCTCACCACTGGCGCTTTTTTCCTGATTATATGAATCGAGATATATTTTATTTAACTGATAGGAAGGGTATTTTTTGATCAAAAGAGAAGCAACTTCATCGGACTGTGTCATATGCAAAGCGCCATCGCCATCATCGGCCAAAAAACAAAGCTGATTTTTCCAACTCCCCTTGTTTGTGTTTTTCATGTAACCAATCGTCTTGTCAACAACAATTTGAGCTTCATCTACTGTTGTAACAGGAAAACGTCCAATACCTATATCAACAAGATGATTTGTTGGTTGAAGTCCTTCATTATCATCGAGAAAACCAAAATAGTCATCGGTCACATACGATTGCGTCTGAACCAGCGAGTTTTCGGCCTGATAAGTAAGTATCAGGTTTTCTCCCGATTCGTTCGTTAGTTTTCGGTTATCATAAGTTCCTCTGCCGAAAAGCAACAAATATTTGGGCATATCGGCAGCATTACCTGAAGCAAGTGCTCTATCGTACAACATCTTCATGACCCAACGATAGGCTGTAGCATCCGGAGCCCCTGACGAAAATTCATTGTAAACCTGCTCGGTTGTAACAACTTCCACTGTCATTCCATCGATATCGCGATGTGCCTGAGCCAATGTTTCGGCTTGCTTTAAAAATTTTGGATGTGTAAGAATCACCATCTCAACCTGAGCTAGTGCATGCAGATTCTGATTGACAACTGTCCCAACAATTTCCGGTTTAGAGAAAGCAGTGGCAGCTGTTGGGTCGATAGCAATATAATGATTTATTTCCGAGGCCGATTCGGTAAAAGTCAACAATCCATTCTGCGTTTGTGTCTGAACGCGGTAGATATTCAGAGGATCGGTGATATTCCATATCTGTATTTTCGGACTGGCATTGCTCAGCTGATATTGCTTATAAGCAACAAGTCCCAGGTTGTCGACATTTTGAAACTGCATCACCGAACCGCTCATTTTAAGATATCTGCGCGTATTTACCTCAATATAATTCAAATAGCCTGATGCAATTGAATTAGGCTTTGAGTATGATAAGTTAAAATTAAAAACATCTTTCACCGGAGTGTAGGCAAAAACAGCACTAGCTCCTTTCCCTTTTTCATAAGTATCTTCCGATCTTTTGGGAATCATCAACGTTTGTCTTTGCGCATCTTCGAGCAACAGATAAAAGGAAGAGGCGACTGACGCATTCGCAGCCACATCAATTCTGACTTTGGCTGTGCTTGTTAGTACAGGATTTGGAAAATTAAACGTTATGGATTTTGGATTTGAATCACCAAAATAATCTCCATAAAATTCTTTCCCTGATTGTGCCAGACTTCTCGATTCCTTTTCATATACACTATAATCGGTAAACTCGTCCACAATCTGATAATCAACATCATCGGAAGGAGTGGTCGACTGTTGTTCTATTTTTTTACCAACTCCTTTATCGGAGCTAACGAAATAGTAACCATAATTTGAATATGGATTGATGGTATGTGTGAAAAGATTTATCGAGCTATCGAATTTCCATTTATTAATTCCCTGAGCGTAGAACAATATGTAATCGCCGGCATTAAAAACGCCATCCGAACCTTTCTCCATATGGATAGTCACCTCAGGCAAGTCATCTGGTTTTGGGATAAGGAAACTCTGTTCGAGAATGGCTCCACCATAACCGAAAATACGGACATTAGCAGGCGAAATGCCCATGGAACTTAAATCTTCATAGGTCAATTTGTAAATGCCTGAATTCACGATTCTGATTTTGACAAATTTACCATCAGCCAATACCGAATTCGGAACATAAGTATGTCTCGTTGCTGTTTTTGATTTTTGGGCAGATGCTGTTTTGTTTATGGCAAGGTCGAACGATTTGATTTTCAACAACTGGCCATCGCGCATCACAAATGGAAAAACATTTACATCTAAAACGCCGTTTCCACGTTCGCTAAGAACAGAAGTTCGCACTTTCGGCTGATCTGTGGGAATTAATGCAGATAAAACGATTTCTGATTCCTCTTTCGGAACTGGCACATAAACAGCATTATTTACAGTGGCCGCATACTCAAATGCAAGATCTGCATCAATTCTTTTATTTAACCAGGGCAACAGATTTTCGTCAATATAAACTGCGGATTCTAAATCAATTACCTTTTTACTGTAGTCACCTGCCTTCCATAGCTGAACACCTCGCCAGTTCAGCCGAAAAGACGAAGTAACCACACTTGACTGCGCCGACAAACTAAATGTCAGAAAAGCCAACAGAAAAGATAAAATGACTTTTTGTTTCATGTAAAAAACGAAAAAAAATGAAGAGAATTGACTACCAATAGAAACGGTAGTAAAACAGAATTATTGTTTACCCCTCAGGAAATGGAGCGAAAGCTATTTAACTTTAAAATCAAACATTTTCGTATCGAATATAAAACCTTCAAGTCTATCGTCGACTGCTACTTTTCCAACTCCTGCTGGCGTGCCTGTAAACAGGATATCGCCTATTTTTAAAGTAAAGAAACAACTCACATATGCTATTAGTTCATCGATTGGGAAAATCATGTCGGCCGAATGACCCTGCTGAACAGTTGCTCCATTCAGTTGCAGACTGAAGCGAATGTCCTGTACATTTCCTACTTTTTCGACAGGAATAAAATCGCCAATTACAGCTGAATTATCAAACGCTTTTGATATTTCCCAGGGTTTTCCTTCGTTTTTAAGACGTCGTTGCACATCACGGGCAGTAAAATCGACTCCCAAACCGATCTCAGAATAATACCTGTGAGCATATTTGGGTGCAATGTTTTTACCCAACCTGTTTATTTTTACAATAAGTTCGGTTTCGTAATGCAATTCTTCAGTGAAATCGGGGATAAAAAATGGCTTGTTATTTCTTAACAAAGCTGTATCAGGTTTCATAAACACAACAGGTTCGGAGGGGTGTTTTGAGTTAAGCTCTTTGTTGTGCTCGATATAATTCTGACCTATCGCAAGTATTTTCATTTTAAAAGTTGATTATTTTTCTTTTTATTGCTGTTTTCAGATTCGTTTATCGCATTTAGCCTGTTAAACATCACTGCCAAATGAGCGTAAATGGAAGTATTCTGGACAATCACTTTTTCAGGAACACGGATACGGTAAGGTGTAAAATTCCAAATGGCCTGAATACCACCTTCCACCATTATTTCGGAAACAGCCTGCGCCTTATCCACAGGAACAGTAAGAACGCCGATATTGATACCAGTTAATTTTTGTAATTCAGCAAACCTCTCGATGTGATGAATCGGAATGTGATTAATGCTGGTACCCGAAAGTTCAAACTTCACATCAAATCCGGCTACGATTTCCAAACCAAACTGATTCAGCCCATTGTCATGCATCAATGCTCCACCCAGGCTTCCTACTCCAAACAAAAAAGCACTGTGAGCATCGGTAAAACCAAGAAAAGCTTCCAGAACATCTACCAATTCCCGTACATCGTAACCTACACGCGTTTTACCTGAAATCTGAACATACGATAAATCTTTGGCCACCATCGAGGCATCAACAGCAATATTTTTAGCTATTTGAGTGGACGATAAAAACAATTCCCCTTCCTTTAAAACTAATTGAGCATAAGCCAGATACCACGGCAACCGTCTCAAAGTAGGCTCCGGAACTTTAAAAAACTGAGTTGGGAATGAATTAGTCATTAAAATTAGTATTTGGGTATTTTGTCTTGCAAAAATAATCATTTTTTTTATATCCTCTAATTTTCAAATCATTAAAAACTCTTCCGATTGAATTTGAGCTATTTTCTTATGGGTAATTCAATAAAATGTTTAACTTTGCAGTTCGAAAATCTGAAACAAAATCATTCTTCAATACACTGATTATCATCAATTAACAATATCTCATGGAGTACAATTTTAATGAAATAGAGCAAAAGTGGCAAGCTTACTGGAAAGAAAAAGAAACTTACAAAGTTGATGTCGACAAAAACAAGCCTAAATACTATGTGCTTGATATGTTCCCCTATCCTTCGGGCGCAGGATTACATGTTGGTCATCCGCTGGGCTATATTGCTTCCGACATTTTCAGTAGATACAAACGCCTGCAGGGCTTTAATGTACTTCACCCCATGGGTTATGATGCCTATGGACTTCCTGCGGAACAATACGCTATCCAAACTGGCCAGCATCCTGCTGTAACTACCAAAATCAATATTGCCCGCTATCGCGAACAGTTGGAAAAAATTGGTTTTTGCTACGATTGGGACCGCGAAATTCGCACTTGTGAACCCGACTATTACAAATGGACGCAGTGGGCATTTATTCAAATGTTCAACCATTATTTTGATAATAGCTTGCAGAAAGCTCAACCTATTGCTGAGTTGGTAAAACAATTTGAGGTTTCGGGAACTGAAAACATTCAGGCAGTTTGCACCGAAGAGATATTTTTCACTGCCGAAGAATGGAAATCGAAAACAGAAAAGGAACAACAGGAAATTCTGCTAAACTACAGAACAGCTTATTTGGCTGATCTGAAAGTGAATTGGTGTCCGGCGCTAGGAACAGTTTTGGCTAACGACGAAGTAAGCGAAGGACTTTCGGTTCGTGGTGGTCATCCGGTAGAGCAACGTGTAATGCGTCAGTGGAGTTTGCGTGTTTCGGCTTATGCACAACGTTTGCTCGACGGTTTAGATAAAATTGATTGGACTGATTCGCTCAAAGAAACCCAGAAAAACTGGATCGGACGCAGTGAAGGTGCTGAAATGAAATTCAAAATAAAAAATCAGGATTTGAGTTTTGATGTTTTTACAACCAGGGCTGACACTATTTTCGGTGTTACTTTTATGGTTCTTGCTCCCGAAAGCGAGTTAGTAAAGGTTTGCACAACAGCAACTCAGGCTGCCGATGTAGAAGCTTATATTACTGCAACAAAAAAACGTACAGAACGTGAACGAATTGCTGATCGTCGTGTGTCCGGTGTTTTCTCAGGCTCATATGCCATCAATCCGGTGAGCGGAACTGAAATTCCGGTTTATATTTCTGATTATGTATTAGCCGGTTATGGAACAGGAGCTATTATGGCAGTTCCAGCGCATGATAGTCGCGACTATGCTTTTGCAAAACACTTCAATTTACCTATCATTCCGCTGATTGAAGGTTGTGATGTGAGTGAAGAAAGTTTGGATGCAAAAGAAGGAATCATGATGAATTCCGGATTTTTGAATGGATTAACCGTAAAAGAAGCGATTGCAGCTGCTAAAAAATATATTACTGAAAAAGGCATCGGACGTGTAAAGGTAAACTACCGTTTGCGCGATGCTATTTTCAGTCGTCAACGTTATTGGGGTGAGCCATTTCCTGTTTATTACAAGGATGGCATGCCGTATATGCTCGACGAAAGTCGTTTGCCACTCGAGTTGCCCGAAATTGATAAATTTCTGCCAACAGAAAAAGGTGAACCACCACTTGGACGTGCGAAAGGTTGGGAAATTGATGGAAATCCATTGGAGTTGAATACTATGCCGGGTTTTGCAGGTTCTTCTGCCTATTACCTGCGTTATATGGATCCTAAAAACGATAAAGCTTTGGTAAGTCCCGAAGCGAATGGTTATTGGCGTAACGTGGATTTGTATATTGGTGGAACTGAACATGCCACGGGTCACCTGATTTACAGCCGTTTCTGGAACAAATTTTTATTTGATTTAGGAATTGTTTGTGAAGAAGAACCATTCAAAAAACTGATCAATCAGGGAATGATTCAGGGAAGAAGTAATTTTGTATATCGCATAAAAGATACAAATACTTTTGTCTCGTTGAATTTAAAAAATCAATACGAAACTACGCAGATTCATTGCGACGTAAATATTGTTTCAAATGATATATTGGATATTGAAAAATTTAAGACATGGAGACCTGAGTTTGCTAATGCAGAATTCATTCTTGAAGATGGTAAATATATTTGCGGTTGGGCAGTTGAGAAAATGTCGAAATCGATGTACAATGTGGTGAATCCGGATGATATAGTTGAGAAATATGGAGCTGACACTTTGCGTCTGTACGAAATGTTCCTAGGGCCGTTGGAACAATCGAAACCATGGGATACCAACGGAATTGATGGGGTGCATCGCTTTTTGAAAAAACTGTGGAGCTTGTTCTTTAAAGATGGTAATTTATTGGTGAATAACGATAAACCTACTGCCGATGAATTGAAAACGCTTCATAAAACGATCAAGAAAATTACTTTTGACATAGAAAATTTCTCGTATAATACTTCTGTTTCGGCATTTATGATTTGTGTAAACGAGTTGTTTACACTTAAATGCAGCAAAAAAGCCATTCTTGAGCCTTTAGTAATTTTGTTAGCGCCATTTGCTCCGCATATTGCCGAGGAATTGTATCATGCGCTGGGAAATACCGAAACAGTTTGCGATGCTACGTTCCCAGTTTGCAACGAAGCTTATTTAGTCGAAAGCTCAGTAAAATACCCGATTTCATTCAATGGAAAAGTGCGTTTTACCTTAGAATTGCCTGCTGATATGGCTAAAGAAGAAGTTGAGAAAATAGCATTGTCTAACGAGTTAACAATTAAACAATTGGATGGTAATTCTCCTAAAAAAGTGATCGTTGTTCCCGGTAAAATTGTGAATATTGTAATTTAATAAATTGCTGATTCCCTCAGGAATTATTGATTTTTTCAAACATTTGTAACTCTTTGATATGATTAAGACATTAAGACAGAAAAGTAGAACAAATTTAGGTACTCCCTTAAAAGCCAAGAGCAAACACATCTGGAACGAAATAAGGGAATATCTTTTTATTGCATTTGGTCTGTTTCTGTACGCCGGTGCCTGGAAGGCTTTTTTATTGCCTCATCAAATTACAGGCGGTGGAGTTACCGGTATTGGGGCTATCCTGTATTATGCCACCGGGCTTCCAATTTCGGTCACTTATTTTGCAATTAATTTTGTGCTTTTAGCCATTGCCGTGAAGAGCATAGGTTGGTTGTTCAGTCTGCGAACCATTTACGGAGTAGCTATTATCACAATATTCTTTGCCGTTTTACCACAAGCCACGCCGGGAACTTTTGTTGAAGCCTCCGACGATTTTATGGCGTGCGTCATTGGCGGTTTGTTGTCGGGCGCCGGAATTGGTATCGTTTTTCTTTCGAACGGAAGCTCGGGAGGTACCGACATCATAGCCAAAGTAGTGAACAAATACAGGAACATCACCCTCGGCAGAATTCTCCTTTACTGTGATGTTTTGATCATCTGTTCTTCCTACTTTTTTAAGTTTGGTAGCATCGAAACCATCGTTTACGGACTTACCGCCATGGCAATTACAACACTTACAGTGGACATGGTTATCAACGGTGTGCGACAATCGGTTCAGTTTTTCATTTTTTCGAAAGAATACGAGCAAATTGCCACGCGTATTAATCTCGAAGTGCATCGTGGAGTTACAATTCTCGACGGAATGGGTTGGTACTCTAAAGAACCGGTAAAGGTAATCACTGTGATCGCACGTAAAAATGAATCGATAAAAAT
>CAYMHE010000039.1:0-23942 GCA_964390175.1 uncultured Paludibacter sp. | reverse complement strand
TATTGCTACTAAAGCAAACTTTGATCAGCTGAAATTTGAGAAAGGAACTATTGTGGATACGCAATTGGATAAAATTGATGTGCTCATTGCGCTTCATGCCTGCGATACGGCCACCGACGATGCCATTTTCAGGGGAATAAAATCAGGAGCTGCACTGATTGTGTGTGCTCCTTGCTGCCATAAGCAAATTCGTAAAGCTATGAATGTGAGTGGCGAATTGGCTAATATAACAAAGTTTGGGATTTTGAAAGAGCGACAAGCTGAAATAATAACTGATACATTACGCGCCATGATGATGGAGTATTTTGGCTACAAAACCAATGTCTTTGAATTTATTCCGTTGGAACATACACCTAAAAATGTGATGATAGTAGGGCGTAAAGTATCAACTTCCGTTGCCGATCAGAAGCGCATCCTGGCTGATATTGCTGCTATCAAAAAAGTGTATGGCATCGAAAAACATTATCTTGAAACTTTGCTCGAAATTTAAATGCAATTTCTTTTACATAAAGATGCTAAGTCGCACATATCAGAATTGATTTATTGCGACTTAGCATTTTTTGTGGTTTATCATTTGCTTTCGAACTTAGCTTTGGGCCTTAATCTGCTTTTGAAAATTTTGCTGTCGGCATATTTATCGGCATGTTGCAGGCGTAGTTTTTTACGTTCTTCTATAGGCAGATGGAATATCGTTTGACATTCCTCACTACAACAACCTTCGAATTTTTCAGCACATTCGGCACATTGTATAAACAGTAAATGGCAATCGCTGTTAGCACAGTTGGTATGCGTATCGGCAGGTTTTCCACATTGGTGGCAGCGCGAAATTATTTGTCCATCCACCGATTCACCCAATCGTTCATCGAAAACGAAGTTTTTACCATAGAATTTTGATTCAATGCCCAGTTGCTTGATTTGCTGAGCATATTCAATTATGCCCCCATGTAATTGCGAAACGTTTTCGAACCCATTGTGAATAAGAAAAGAACTTGCCTTTTCGCAACGAATTCCACCGGTGCAATACAGCAAAAACTGTTTGTCCTTGTCGTCTTTATATTTGTCGATAACGAGCTGAATTTCTTCCCGGAAAGTATCTACATCAGGACAATAAGCATTCTTGAAATGACCGATTTCGCTTTCGTAATGATTGCGCATGTCCACCACAATGGTTTCCGGTTCGTCCAGCGCTTCGTGAAACTCGAGTGCGCTCAGGTGTTTCCCTACCTTTGATAAATCGTAGGTGCCATGTTCAAGACCATCAGCCACAATTTTTGGGCGAACTTTGATCGTTAGTTTATAAAATGATTTTCCATCGTCTTCGATGGCATATTTAATCGGTAGTTGATCTAACTCCTGAATTGAATACAGATTTTCAAGAAAAGCATTCAGGTTATGTTCCGGAACGCTCATTTGAGCATTAATTCCTTCGCGGGCTATGTAAATACGACCAAAACAGCCGAGTTTACTCCAGTTGCGATACAAATCGTTGCGGAATTCCTGTGGGTTTTCGATGTTGAAGTATTTGTAAAACGAGATGGTGCGGCGTTTAAATGTTTCTTTTTGAAGTTGTTCCTTTAAAATGCGACGGTCAATCCGATTTTCTAACATAATGAATAATACCTGATTTTATTAAATGTAAGCATGAATTAACCATAACAATGAAAACGTCGGATTGTTTCGGTAAATATATTTTTAACTGTTTGTTGTGCAAATTAACCGGCTGTATAGTAATTATAATCTTTGAGAAAGGTTTCGATTAATTTTTTATCGGACTCGAATTTATCAGTAAGTTTAGTTACATTGTATATTTTTTCAGCTATCTTTTTTAAAAGTACAGGATTTTTCGATTTGTTGGTAAGTTCAAAATTTTCTTTAATAATTCTGATATCATTATCCGAAAACAAGATCATCTGATTCCTGCTAAAATAGGGTTTGTAATCTTCAGCAATTTCCATAAGTATAGTATGACTTATATTGTATTTTGATTTTTCGGAGATAACTGCTGTGCCGGCTGCCAAATCGCCCAAACGTTGTGTATGCTTTGTGCTTACCATGGCTATAACACCGGGAATAAACCCCATTTGAATATCAACAATGGCAAAAATCCAACGTACAAAATAATCGAAAAATCCAGCCTGATAGCCATCTATTTTTACAACTTTTATTTTTAATAATTTTTTGCCAAAAGTTTGCCCTTCCATTGTTGATTCACATACGAGCGAATAAAACATTATAGGCAATGATATCAATAATAATGCAATGGATGTGCTGTAATCAGGATTGTTAAAAATATTGTTCAACAAAATAAAAGCCACAATAATAAAATAGGCAATTTGTATGACTAAATCTACTAAATAGGCCAACATTCTTTCTCCAATTGTAGCTGTTGTGAAAAATAAATTAATATTTTGCGTTGTGTTTATATGTAAATTTGACATAAAATTTTACTTTTGTAATTAATTATGAGAGAAATATCATTTATAAAAAAAAATAAGTCAAAATGGTTGGAGGTAGAACAATCATTGAACCAGAAGCAGAGCCAAAATCCTGACGAATTGGCCGATGCTTATATTCAGTTAATCAATGATTTATCGTATAGTCAGACTTATTATCCAAAGAGTAAAACCACTGAATACCTTAATTTCTTAGTCACGCAAATATACAGAAAAATTTATAAAACAAAACGCCTCGAGAAAAACCGTCTCAAATCATTCTTTCTGGAAGAGATTCCGTACTTAATTTATCAATACCGCAAGCAAATGATTTTTGCATTTGCATTGTTTTTTTTCTTTGTTGCTTTAGGAGCTATTTCGGCTGCTTACGACGATAGATTTGTGCGGATAATTTTGGGCGACGAATATGTGAATATGACGCTCGAAAACATCAAAAATGGTGATCCGATGGCAGTTTATAAAAAACAAGGGGAGTTGAATATGTTTATTGGCATTACAATCAATAACATTGGCGTTGCAATGAAATCGTATGTTTTTGGTTTGTCGGCTGGAGTTTTGACCTTTTTTATGTCGATGCAAAATGGCATTATGTTGGGTTCGTTTCAATACTTTTTTTACGAGAATGGAGTGTTCGAACAAAGTCTGCGTGGCATTTGGCTTCATGGAGCGATGGAAATTTTCAGTATTGTTATTGCAACAATGGCCGGATTTATCCTGGCGGGTTCAATCCTTTTTCCGGGTACTTATTCCCGTTTTCAATCCTTTGTTACCGGGGCACGTGAGAGCTTGAAAATACTCATAAGCACCTTGCCTTTTTTTGTTGTGGCCGGATTTATAGAGGGCTTTGTGACGCGATTCTCAAACACTATGCCTTTATGGATGAATGTCTTCATCATTGTGCTTACTTTGGCTTTGATATCATTTTATTATTTAGTTTTACCTTTTATTTATCATAAAAAACAAATTTATGCAAGAATTTCAACTCTACAAAAAACGTAACTTTAATGCTTATATCAACGACAGTATTCAGTTTTTTAAACTGTTTGGTAAGAATTATTTCAAAAATTACATTACTATCAATGGGGCATTACTGCTGGTTTTGAGTGCTCTTTTCTATTTTACATTCAGGGATCTCTTCGGAAATATGATGCAGCCCGATGTGGCTAATAATTGGTTTTTCAGCGATAATAATCTCTTTTTGGCAATAATTCTTTTTTCTGTTTTCTTTCTTGTGTCAATTGCTTCGTCGGTACTTAGCATTGGTCAGCCGATTGTGTATGTGAAAATGTTTGAAAAAACAGGACGCAACGATTTCACAGCATCCGAGATTTTGCAGGAAATTCTTAAAATCGCAGGTAGAATTATTGTTTTCGGAATTATTTCATTCTTTATTTTCATTCCGGTCATGATGATTGTTATGATTTTCGGTGTTGTTTTAAGTTTAATTCTTATCGGTATTCCACTCTTAATCATTGGACTTCCGGCCATGATGGTGTTCTCAATTCAGGCTTTGATAGTTTATGTGTATGAAGATGCCGGTTATTTTGCCGCATTAGGGAAAGCCTGGAAAATTTTATTCAGTAATTTTTGGCACGTTGTAGGATCGTCAATTGTAATTTATATATTTATTTCTATTGTGCAGAGTGCCATCAGTACGGTGCCTTATTTTATGATAATGTTTTCTTATATTTCATCGGGTTCCGACCTCAACGCGTTTGAATTTCCACCGTCGATAGTGTTACTGTATGTGTTGGGTATGATAGTTACTTATCTGCTGCTCAATGTATTTTATATTCAGCAAACTTTGGTTTATTACAGCGCCATCGAAGCTACAGAACATTTACAGGCAATTTCTGAAATTGACAATATCGGTGGCAATGAAGCATAAAGCAACTCTGATTTTGCTGCTGTTTTTGAGCATTCAGCTTATTGCTCAGAAAAACAGTATTTTAGAGGAAGTTCAAACTGTCTTGACCGATAGTTCTGATTCCGACAAGGATAAATTGGTAAAAAAAATGCTTACCGATTTACCTTCTGATACAGCAAAACGTCAGGTTACAGGTTTTCAACAAAATTTCAGGTCGGGATATTTGAGCGACGATGCGTTCAATTATTCGGAGCAAAAAGACAGTTATTCCTATTGGCAACTATTAAAAAAACGTTTAGATAACCTTCTGAGAAAACTGTTAGGGTATGCTCCGGATGCGCCTGCACCAGCGTTTATTGAAGTTTTGATAGGCGTACTAAGTGGCATCGTTGTTCTTATTGTTTTGTTTGTTGTCATTCGTATCCTTATTCGCCACAAAGGGCGTTGGTTTTTCGATAAAAAGAATGAGGAACTTACGTTGGATATTTATGATACCGAAAATCTGATTGAAAAAGCCGATTTCAGACAACTTATCATCGAACATGAGCAAAAGGGAGATACCCGCTCCTGCATTCGATTGTATTTTTTGTGGACCCTTAAGGTGTTGAAAAATAACAAACTGATCAATTGGTTGCCCGATAAAACAAACTCGGAATACCTGAGTGAAATTTCCGATGAGGCCATAAAAAATCAATTTTCGTATCTGTCATATCTCTACGAGTATGTTTGGTATGGCGAGTTTCCGCTCGAGAATAATGATTATTTGAACGCAAAGTCGGCTTTCGAAAATTTATTACAGAAGGAGGTGCTGAATGGGTAAAACAATAAAATTATACCTGGCCGGAATCTTCCTTTTGGTGTTGATAATTCTACTGATCGATACTTTCAGGATAAAACCAACCAATTGGAAGCCAACATATTCTCTCGATTATAAAAACCCGTTCGATCTTTATGTTTTTAATCGCGAAATTAAAAACATAATTCCGGAAAACAGAATCACACGTATTTTAAGTACACCTTACGAATATATTCAAAATCAAACTGATACGGTTACTTACCTTATGATCAGACAAAATATGTATTTTATAGGTGATACAGTGATACTTGAAAAAGTGAAGGAGGGAAGTAATTTATTTGTGAGCAGCGAAAATTTTGTTCGGAATATTACAGATAGTTTAGCTTTGAAATACACCGAAGCCGATTCGGACTTGTCGTTGAAAAAACTGGATATGCTCACACTCTCGTTAACCAACAAAAACTGGAGCAAAGCCGATTATCAGATGAAACCGGTGAACAACACATTTGCATTTGTCGATGCCGATGCGGCAACCACAACCATTTTAGGAACAGAAAAATTGCCGGATGGGAAAATATATCCAAACTTTCTGAAGATTAAATACGGGAAGGGATATATTTTTATTCACAATCAGCCGCAGGTGTTTACAAACCACGCATTACTGTCGGCGCAAAGTTCAGCCGGTTATGTCGCGCATTTGCTTTCGTATATTCCGAAAGACAGGCCTGTGGTTTGGTTTGTGCAAGGTCAAACATTAAACCCTAATGCTCCAAAAAACGAGACAGGACTCTCGGTGGTATTCAGATATCCGGCATTACGGGCAGTGTGGCTTTTACTTGTTTATGGTTTGTTGCTATATATCTTTTTCAATTCAAAGCGCCGTCAGCGAATTGTTCCCGTAATCAAACCATTGCGAAATACAACGGTGGAATTTGTACAAACTATTGGAAATCTGTATTATCAGCAAGGAAATACTGCCAATGTCATTGATAAAAAAATAGTCTTTTTTCTGGACCGAATTCGTACAGGTTATTTTATTGATACTTCGAAATTAGATGAACGTTTTGCTGAAAAGCTGAAAAGTAAATCCGAAAAAGATATTGAATTAATTACTGAAATTATTGACTTTATTAACGAATTCAGGAAAAATAAAACTGCTGAGAAAAAAGATTTGATTTATATAAATAAACTTATCGAAGCGTTTTGGGATAAAAACATAAAACAAGAATAATAATTAACTTACAGTATATGGAAAACGAACAAATTGAATCAGCAGACATTCATTTCGAAACCCGAATTGATTTAAAAGAGATACAAAAACAAGTAAATGCAATCCGCTCCGAACTTAAAAAAGTGATAGTAGGGCAGGACAAAGTGATTGATTATTTGTTGGTAGCTATTCTTGCTAACGGTCATGTGTTGCTCGAAGGTGTTCCCGGCGTTGCAAAGACGATGGCGGTTAAATTGCTTGCCCGAACCCTGAATGTGAAATTCAGCCGGATACAGTTCACTCCCGATTTAATGCCTTCTGATATTCTTGGAACATCGGTGTTCGATCTTAAAAAATCGGAATTTGAATTCAGACACGGACCCATCTTTGCCAATATGATATTGATTGATGAAGTAAACCGCGCCCCTGCAAAAACGCAAGCTGCCCTTTTCGAAGTGATGGACGAACGTCAAATTACAATCGATGGAAAAACGTATGTTATGGATTCTCCTTTTTTGGTAATGGCCACACAAAATCCAATAGAGCAGGAGGGAACCTATCGTTTACCCGAAGCACAATTAGACCGTTTTATGTTTAAAGTGGTGATTGATTATCCAAATCTTGTAGACGAATGTGAGATTATCCGACGTGAGCATGAAGCATTAAATGGTGATAAAACTGTTGATGTACAGACAGTTGTTCAAAAAGCCGATATTGATAATGTGAAATCTATAGTTCGCAGCGTGTTGGTGGAACAAAACATTATCGAATATATAGCCCGCATTGTTCAGGAAACCAGAGAGCATCCGTTTTTGTACCTCGGAGCTTCGCCACGTGCTTCTCTTGCAATCTTAAATGCTTCGAAAGGATTTGCAGCGCTTCATGGTCGCGATTTTGTGACTCCGGATGATGTGAAAGATTCAGCCTTAGCAGTGCTGCAACATCGAATTATTGTTGCTCCCGAAAAAGAAATGGAAGGTGTTAAAACAGAAGATATAGTGAAACAAATTATCGATGCACTGGAAATACCACGTTAAATGAAAATTCTTAAATCATTGTATATAAATCAATTATTTTTCAATGTCCTTTTGGGTATTGGAGGCATTTTTTTCATCTCTTTTTTTGTACAGTGGTTGTATTATATAGCCATAGCCTTGCTTATTGTCGTTTTGCTTATCACTTTTGCCGATATTTTTATTTTATTTTCAGTGAAAAACGGACTTGAAGCTGATCGTCAATTGCCTGAGCGCTTTTCAAACGGCGACGACAATGCGGTTGTCATTCACATCTCAAATTTCTATCCTTTTACAGTAATATTAAGTGTGATTGACGAAGTTCCATTTCAGTTTCAAAAACGTAATTTTTTGCATTCAATAAAATTAAACGGTAACAGCAAGCACGAAACAAAATACTTGTTACGCCCAACCGAACGTGGTGAATATCAATTTGGAAGATTAAATATTTACGTACAAACAACTTTGGGCTTAACTTCCAGACGTTATGTGTTTTCAGAAAATGTTATCGTTCCAACATATCCATCTTTTATTCAGCTTCGCAAATATGATTTGTTAGCCTTCTCCAATCGATTGACCGAATACGGAATCAAACGCATTCGTCGGATAGGGCACACAATGGAATTTGAGCAAATAAAAGAATATGTTCAGGGAGATGATATCAGAACGATTAACTGGAAAGCATCTTCGAAAAGAAACCAATTGATGGTCAATCAGTTTCAGGATGAAAAATCGCAACCTGTTTATCAGATAATTGATACAGGAAGAACCATGCAAATGTCTTTTAATGGATTAAGTTTGTTGGATTATTCTATCAACTCAACCCTGGCGTTGGCAAATATTATACTTAAAAAGCAGGACAAAGCGGGGATGTTGACTTTTTCAAAAAAAGTGGATAACCTGCTGGCGGCTGAAAGAAGATCCGGGCAAATGGAAAAGTTGATGGAGAAACTTTATAATATTAAAACGGACTTCTCCGAAAGTGATTTTAGTCGATTATATGTTGACATTAAGCAGACGATAAAACAACGCAGTGTAATTTTATTGTATACAAATTTCGAAACCATAGATGGATTACGCCGTCAATTGCTTTTTCTTAAAAATATTGCAAAAAATCATTTCCTGATTGTTATCTTTTTTGATAACACCGAATTGAATAAAATAATTACCGTGCCTTCGAAAAGTATTCAGGAAGTGTATGATAAGGTAATTGCTGAAAAATTTGCTTTTGAAAAAAGGTTAATTGTAAGTGAATTAGAGAAGTATGGTATACAGACAATACTCACTCAGCCCGAAGATTTGACTATCAATAGCATCAACAAATACATCGAATTAAAGGCAAAAGGAGTGATTTAAAGAAAATAAACTGAGTTTTGTTAATTATAAATTATTTTTTGCTATTTTTACAGCACAATTAACTTAGATAATAATATTTCAGGTGGTATCCGAAAAACCTTATGAGTAGGAAAAAACTATAAATTTATTTTAATATTATGACTGAAAATCAAGACAAACCGCTTAAGCCGGACAATTATCTTGTTTGGGCAATTCTTTCAACAGTTCTTTGCTGCCTTCCTTTTGGTATAGTAAGCATTGTTTATTCAACTAAAGTTGACAATTTATATTTCAATGGTCAATACGAAGAAGCTACTGCTAAGGCGAAATCGGCTAAGACCTGGGCCATAGTTTCTGCAGTTTCAGGATTCGTTTTTATAGCCGGATATCTTATTTTAGTATTTGCCCTTGGCATGGCAGGGATATTTGCTGGATTTTGAAAATAAAAATCTCAACCCTCAGGAAAACGATATTTGTAATTGGGATTGTTTTATTTGTAGTTATTTACAAATTTTTCAATCCCAATCAGTATTTTTTTCCTAAATGCCCCGTACATTTGATCACAGGTTTGTATTGTCCGGGTTGCGGAAGTCAAAGGTCATTGCATGCTTTTTTGAATTTTCATATATTGGAAGCCTTTTCTACAAATTTGTTAGTTGGTCTTTTGATAACTGCTACAATTTTTGATATTCTGTTTTACTTTCTAAAGCTTGAGAAACTCAGACCAGTTAACTTCCTAAAAACGAATAGATATATCTCCATGGTTGTTTTATACCTTGTTGTAATATTTACAATTTTAAGAAATATCCCCTTCTATCCATTTAATATACTTGCTCCCTGAAAATTCTTCATCCATTTGTCGCTGCTTATGTGTAAATAAGATTGTAAAAGAGAATAATTAAAACCTAAGAATGGTCAAATGTTTTTTTATAGCATCTTTGTTTTAATTGTAAGCCATATGGTTAACTCCTTTTCTTTTTTTGCAATGCTATTAAAGCCAGGATGCTTTGGATTGAATTTGCTAAAGATGTTTTTGAATCATCGAACATCTATTTGCTGTTAATAATTACAGAAAAGTACACCGGTTTGTATACTTTTCTGTTGAAAACCTAAACCGATGACGAAAAAAGTATTTTCCAACCCCATAAAATTTCTTTATCTTTGTATTTCAATTAAAAAGATTTCAATTTGTAGTTAAGTCTATGAGTTGTAACGGAAAATCTATTTTTTATACTTCCAAATAATCATAAAAATTACAATGATTCAATTTTTTCAGACTCCCGCCCAACATGTTTTTGTGGTTCAAAGCAAAAACAATTTGTCGACCGAAGATGTAAGTAAATTAGAATGGCTATTCAGCGAGGCAAAACTGACGAACCTTTCGACAATCGAAGGTAATTACGTCGGCCCGCGCCGCGAAATGATAACTCCCTGGAGCACGAATGCCGTTGAAATCACTCAGAATATGGGTATCAGCGGCATTCTTCGTATAGAGGAGTTTCGTTTAATGCCACATACACCATCCGTTCAGGGTGGTTTGGAATACGACCCGATGCTCGAACGCATTTATTCGGGCCTGAATCAGGATATTTTTACCATCAACAAACAGCCGGAAGCAATTCTTTATATTGATGATATCGCAGCTTATAACGCACAGGAAGGTTTGGCGCTTAGTGAAGATGAAATTGATTACCTGAACAATGTAAGTAAAAAAGTGGGTCGGAAACTAACCGATAGCGAAGTTTTCGGGTTTTCGCAGGTAAACTCGGAGCATTGTCGTCACAAAATTTTCAACGGCCAATATGTGATTGATGGCGAAGAAAAAGAACTGACGCTGTTTAAACTCATTCGCAAAACTTCCGAAGAAAATCCTAATAAACTTGTTTCGGCTTACAAAGACAATGTGGCTTTCAATGCCGGACCGAAAATTGAACAATTTGCACCTGCGAGTGGCGATAAACCTGATTTTTTCCAAACCAAAGAGATTGATTCGGTTATCTCATTAAAAGCCGAAACGCATAACTTCCCAACCACTGTAGAGCCTTTCAACGGTGCTGCGACCGGTACAGGTGGTGAAATTCGCGACCGCCTTGGTGGAGGAAAAGCCAGCTTACCAATAGCCGGAACAGCTGTTTATATGACTTCGTACGCCCGCAACGATAACGGTCGTAGCTGGGAAAATAATATCGCTCCACGTAAATGGTTGTACCAGACGCCCGAACAAATTCTGATTAAAGCTTCGAACGGAGCTTCTGACTTTGGTAATAAGTTCGGACAACCATTGATTTGTGGTTCGTTGCTGACTTTTGAACATCAGG
This sequence comes from uncultured Paludibacter sp., assembly GCA_964390175.1. Classification (GTDB taxonomy): domain Bacteria; phylum Bacteroidota; class Bacteroidia; order Bacteroidales; family Paludibacteraceae; genus Paludibacter. Next base: position 12,950 of record CAYMHE010000039.1, on the reverse strand, counting down.
AAAATGACAAGAAATTTGGTTACGACAAAGTAATCATGATGGCTGGTGGCGTTGGTTTTGGTACCATGCGCGACGCCTTGAAAGGCGATGTTGCTGCCGGTGAAAAAGTGGTGGTAATGGGTGGCGACAACTACCGCATTGGTATGGGTGGAGCTGCGGTATCGTCGGTTCAAACAGGCGAATACGACAATTCGATTGAATTGAATGCCGTTCAACGCGCCAACCCTGAAATGCAGAAACGTGTTTCGAACGTTATTCGTACCTTAGCCGAAGCTGATTCTAATCCTATTGTTTCTATTCACGACCATGGTGCTGGTGGACACCTGAACTGCTTATCGGAATTGGTGGAAACTACCGGTGGTAAAATCGACATGTCGGCTTTACCAGTTGGTGACCCGACTTTGAGTGCAAAAGAAATTGTAGGTAACGAGAGTCAGGAACGTATGGGCTTTGTCATTTCTGAAAAAGAAGTGGAGAAAGTGCGCGCCATTGCTGAACGTGAGCGTGCTCCGTTTTATGTGGTGGGTGAAACTACTGGTGATATGAGATTGACTTTTGTGATGCCCCCTAACCCCCTAAAGGGGGAAAAACAGGGTATGCAAACGGCTTATCCTTCACTATATTCCCGTTTAAAAGAATTAGCTGTAAAGAACAGACATAATCCAACACCGGCAGAAGAATTTCTTTGGGAACAATTAAAAGGTAAACATCTTGATAATTACAAATTCAGAAGACAACATATTATTGGTGATTGTATTGCTGATTTTGTGTGTTTGCAAAATAAATTAGTTGTTGAAGTTGATGGAGCTTATCATAACGATCCAGAAGTATTGGAATATGATAAACTGAGAACTCAACTCTTTGAGGAATATGGATATAGAGTAATACGTTTTACAAATGAAGAAGTAATTGGAAGTATTGAAAACGTTCTTGATGCAATAAAGCTTGAGTTACGCTCGGACAACTCCCCCTTTAGGGGGTTGGGGGGCCAGTCAGCTCCGATTGATTTACTACTGGAAGATATGTTTGGTAAACCACCACGTATGGTGATAACCGACAATACGATTGAAGAACATTATGCAGCTCCCGAAATTTCGGAAGAAAAATTGCAAAGCTATATCGAAAATGTTTTACAAGTTGAATCAGTAGCTTGTAAAGATTGGTTGACAAACAAAGTGGACCGTTCTGTTACTGGTAAAATCGCTCGTCAGCAATGTGCCGGTGAAATTCAGTTGCCGTTGAATGACCTTGGTGTAGTAGCGTTAGATTTCCGTGGAACGGTAGGTATCGCCACTTCTATCGGACATGCACCGTTGGTTGCTATGGCTGATTCAGAAGCTGGTTCTGTGATGGCAATTGCCGAAGCATTGACAAATATTGTTTGGGCACCATTGACCGACGGTTTGGATAGCGTTTCGCTGAGTGCCAACTGGATGTGGCCTTGCAAAAATCCGGGTGAAGATGCCCGTTTGTACAAAGCTGTTGAAGCTTGTTCGGATTTTGCTTGTTCATTGGGTATCAACATCCCAACCGGAAAAGATTCACTTTCGATGACACAGAAATATGGCGACGATAAAGTATTCTCGCCCGGCACGGTGATTATTTCGGCTGGTGCTGAAGTATCTGACGTGAAAAAAGTAGTTTCGCCTGTTTTGGTAAACGATGAAAAATCGGTTGTTTATTATATTGATTTCTCTTTCGATAGCCATAAATTGGGAGGTTCGGTTTTGGCGCAAACGCTGAATAAAATTGGTGACGATGTGCCAACCGTAAAAGATGCCGAATACTTTAAAGCAGCTTTTGACAGCATTCAGGAAATGATTGGTCAAAATCTTATTTTAGCCGGACACGATATTTCGGAAGGTGGTTTAATAACCGCCATGCTCGAAATGTGTTTTGCAAATACAAAAGGCGGTTTAAACGTAAACCTGGATTATATTGCTGAAAACTCATTGGTGACCATGCTTTTTGCTGAAAATCCGGGTGTGTTGATTCAGGTAAAAGACCGCAAAGCTGTTGAGAAAATTCTGAACGACAATGGTGTTGGTTTTGCACGGATTGCTACGCCAATTGCAGAACGTCGCCTGGAAATCAACCGTAAAAAAGAAGCTTATTCATTCTCGATAAATGAATTGCGCGACCTTTGGTTCAAACCTTCGTATTTGCTCGACCGCAAACAAAGTGGCGAAGTATGTGCACAATCGCGTTACAATAATTATAAAAATCAACCACTCGAATTTGCTTTCAATGCTGATTTCAAAGGTAAATTATCACAATTCGGCATTTCTCCCGATCGTAATGCAAGTGGTGTAAAAGCAGCTATCGTTCGCGATAAAGGAACAAATGGTGAACGCGAAATGGCTTACGCCTTGTATTTGGCTGGTTTTGATGTGAAAGATGTTCACATGACTGACTTAGCTACTGGTCGTGAAACATTGGAAGATGTAAATATGGTGGTGTTCTGTGGTGGATTCTCTAACTCCGACGTTCTCGGTTCGGCCAAAGGCTGGGCAGGTGGATTCCTGTACAACGAAAAAGCCAAATTGGCGCTCGATAATTTCTACAAACGAAACGATACACTGAGTCTGGGTATTTGTAACGGTTGTCAGTTAATGGTGGAATTATTTGCCCCCCAACCCCCTAAAGGGGGAGTTGAAGCATCTCCTACCTCAGGTATGTTTGGTGAAGTAAAAATGTTGCACAACGATTCGCACAAATTTGAATCAGGCTTTGTTGGCCTAACTATTCCTGAAAACAATTCGGTAATGTTGGGTTCGTTAAGCGGAAGCAAATTAGGTGTTTGGGTAGCTCACGGCGAAGGAAAATTCTATTTACCAAAAGCGGAGAACGAATACAATATTATTGCAAAATACTCGCATGCAGGTTATCCGGCCAATCCAAACGGCTCTGATTATACCACAGCAGGTATTTGCTCGGCTGATGGTCGTCATTTAGCTATGATGCCACACCCTGAACGTGCTATTTTTCCTTGGCAATGTGCCAATTATCCGGCTGATCGCAAAAATAGCGACCAAATCACTCCGTGGGTGGAAGCGTTTGTAAATGCAAGAGTTTGGGTAGAAAAGAAAATTTGAAAATTATTAAATTTGAAAATTATAAAGAGGCTGTCTCAAAACTTACTTTTGAGACAGCCTCTTTTTTTATAACCTTACCGATAGACCAATAGTTGGATAAAACTCTATAAGTCTTTTTCCTAGTGGCTCACCATTGGAGGGCATATAATGAATATTCACAGGCATAAGCTCAAATGCAATTCGTCCTTTTTGAGGGTTAAATCTAAAACCGGCTCCAGCGTAAGCACCAATCTGCCAGAGATTTATAAATTCAGCCGAAGTAGAGTTCTAACCACTGGCTACTAAGTAACCTTGCGTATTGTTGATAAATGCTCCAGCACCAATTACACAGCTAAATGTTTTAAACTTTATCAAATCAAAGTATAGTGCAGTAGTAAAGTTCATAGAATTAAACCATTGGTCGCCAGCATCCAATATGTATTTAGTGCTAAACTTTCCAGTTGTAAAATTTGGATTTAAATGTAGCCTATCATTTGCAAAATCGTATTCGTAACCTATTAGCAACAAAGAACCTGCACCTGTAGAGTTTTCGCTGTTCGAAAACCCATAGCCTACGCCATATTTTAATTTGTGCTTTGAAAGTTCATGAGAATTTAAATTACTGAAAATGCAAAGTAAAAAACAAGTAAGTGTGAAATTTTTAAGTTGTTTCATAAAAGAAATAAAATAAAAAGCTATTGGTGTTTAATGCTAAAAATTATCCTATTGAAATTCCTTATCACTGTTTAATAATTTTGACAGATTGATATGAATCAGCAAATTTTAGAACCAACAGATACAGTCCATTTTTCAAGAATGACAAGTCGGCAACATAGGAGGTTCCACGAAGTTCTTTTTTTAGTAAACATTTTCCACTTAAATCAAATAACGATAGTTGAGAAAAAGGCATTTCTGTTTTTATGGTTATTTCATGATTGAAAGGGTTTGGTAAAACAGTGACAATTTCGTTTATATTGGCTGTATCTTCAATTCCACTATGATTTCCATTAACGGTTAACATAACAGCATTCGATAAAGATAAGCTATATCCATCGAAAATACAATATTCAAGAGTATCTAAACCATTAAAATTGGCGTAAGGAGAATATACAAAAGAGCCGTCATTATTTAATACGATATTTCCATTTTTGGGTGGCTCTACTATTAATGCAATCATATTATCGCCATCAAGATCAAGATCATTTTTCAACAGTCCGGCATTAGCTGAAATACTAAAAGGATAAGCTGCATTGTTAAATTGAAACGAGTCGGTCTTGGCTATTGCAGGAGTGTTGAACTTTTGAAGATTATCCTTCATCACATAATATGATTTTTTAAGGGTTTCTTTCTCGTTAGTATTCATTATTTTCACCCATGGATCCCACGTAATTCGTTTATTTCCACTATACCAATTGTTTTTATATTTTGCTGAAACAGCAAAACCATCGGATATTGTATCTTCTTTTTGGGTGGTATTGCGCTTATCATTAAAAACTTTCATCTGGTCAGGAGCAACTACATTAAGATAAAACCAAGGTAATTTAATTGTTATTTTATCATCATAAATAGTTACAGCATCTTTAGAAGATTCTGGCTGAAAGTCATAATTAACTTGTAAATTACCAATGTATTGGACGTCAGAGTGTGAAGAGTTATTGCGAACTCGAACAATATTCCAAGGAGCACCATCAGTGGGAATTGAATGGAATAATTGCTTGGGTCCCGAGAAATTGTGCCAAATGCCAAAAATATCGTATGCTTCGGTAACCAATAATTGTGCTGAGTAGTTGGTTAAATGCAATGCAAATTCAGAGCGAGAAGGAATGGCATCATCATTTGGTAAAATCGATTCTCCTAATTTATCAGAATAGGTATCAATGGCTAACCATAATTCATCAGGAATATCCAAGGGTTTTTTTAAGCCTATTTCTAATTGAAAAAATGTATAATCTACTTTATATTTTAGGTAGGTAATATCTTTGCTCTTGTTATAGGGTATAATAGTGTCTTTATAAATTTCATTGCCAAAAGATACCAATCCATAATTTTGTTCGGCGGCCGAAATATTGTGCCATAATACTCTACTTTCGGGAATATAATCTATTGGGTCAGTAATCCATGTTTTTTTAAACCATTCGTCAATCCATGCAAAATGAATACCACCAGCACATCCTACCTTTTTAATATTATCAAGCAACCTCATATTGGTTAATCCTTGATTGTAGTCATCAAATCCACCATGATTCATACCTGAAGTAGAGTAATGAGCTATTGCCCAGCTTGAAGGAACTCCGTACTCGGCAATAATTAATGGATATTGAGTATAATGTGATTTTAGTTCAGTTAAATAACCTAAATAACTATTATTACCAATTTTGTCGGAATATTTTTGATACGAAGATTGTTGACTAATAAAATCGGGATAATAAGGATATGCGTGATAACTAATAAATAAGCCAGCAGGTGCATTTACAATGTTTATTTTTGACAAATCCAACGAGACAGTATCTTCTTCGGGATTAGCTTCCTCGAGATGCGTTATAGGGTCTAATGTAGGCCAACTAGAATTACTTACGGGGCGCTGAGTATTATAGCTAGTATTTTCGTAATGCACAGTATGGTTTAGCATATTTGTAAACCAGCATTCAGAAGCACTTGCAGTTGAAATTGAAAAATGATTTCCAGTAAATGAGTTTATGCTTGGGTTATTATTGTTAGTAGTTAACACTTCAATAGGATAAACTTCACGGCCAATAATATATGCTAAACACCATTTTGAAACATCGGTAGTGTAAATTCCATACGCTTTACCGAAACGATGAGAGATCGTTCTATTACCATGAAGACAATCAATATTTTCTTCAATTTCTTGCTTGAAAATATTTGTCAGAAAATACAAATCGTGATTGTATCCACTAACTTCTTCTTCGAGCCAAACGCCTTGAATAAAAAGCAACGGGCTTTTAGGGTTTGCTATGTTGAACGAATCAAGCGCTTCGTAAAAACGTGGATAATGAAGTGTATAGATGCGAATACAATTGAATCCGGCTTCTTTTATTTGCTTGAACCATCGCGAGTAATCATCTTTTGTTGCAGCAAGTTCTCCAGGAAATGTACCTGGAACAGATACACCCAAATTAGTTCCTTTTATAAAAAATGGAACATAGGATGAACCATTCCAAACAGTAAGAAAATCCTTATTCGTTGAATATGGGATGTCCTGACTGTATGTTAGTTTGCATAATGCAAGTTGCAAAATAACAAGTATAATAATTTTGTATTTCATATCTGTTTGGTTTAAAATTTTGATACTAAAGATGTTTCTTATTTATTTCCAGTCATGTTTTTTTCTTTTTTAAAACCCGTTCGAGTCATATCACCCCAGCCATGACTTCCCCTTATTTTTTCCCAATTACCTCTAATGGCTGCATATACAGTGAATGGATGAAAAATGAGAGGTTCTAGTAATGAGATGAAACCTAGTTTTCTTAAATCCTTTAAAGTCTTGTATTTGCGGTATGTAACTTCTTCGTAATATAAAGCAATCATTGAAAACATAATGGCAAATGAATAAACCAAAAGAAACAATAATAAAAAATAGCTAAAATTGATAATGCCAATATAAATAAATAGCAAGGTGATTATAAGTCCCACAAATTCTATTATGGGAGCTAGATACTCATAAAGCATCCAATAGGGAAAACTCAACAAACCTAATATTTTATATTTAGGATTTAAAAGCATTTTACGATGAATCCAAAGTGTCTCAAGTGTTCCCCGTGTCCAACGACTTCTCTGTTTTCTAAGTATTTTGAAGGATTCTGGCGCCTCAGTCCAACAAAGCGGGTCTGGAATATATTGCACTGCATATTTTTGCTTGTTTTCAATCATGTAGCGCCTCATACGTACCACCAATTCCATATCTTCACCCACTGTTTTGGGATTATAACCACCAGCTTTTAAAACAATGTCTCTGTCAAACATTCCAAAAGCACCACTAATTATTAACAATCCATCCATTTTTGCCCAAGCCATTCTTCCAAGAATAAAAGCGCGTAAATACTCTAAAACCTGTATGCGAGCTAAAAAATTATCTGGAGCATTTACTTCAATCAATTTTCCTGACTTAATAACGCAAGAATTAGCAATGCGAATAACTCCACCAGTAGCAATTACATGGTTATCTGATTGTTCCATAAATGGCTTCATCAACTTCAACAGAACGTCTTTATCCATTATACAATCTACATCGATGCAAACAATGTATGGATTTTCAGAGATATTGATGCCTGTATTTAAAGCATCCGCTTTTCCTCCATTATATTTATCTACAACAATCAATTTAGTCATACTTGGATTTTTTGACCTATAAATTGCTTTCACTTCTTTTGTTGGAATGACTGGATTGTATTGCTTGTCTGATAATTCCAAATCAAAGGCTTTTATCAGTATTGGAATTGAATCATCTTTGCTGCCATCGTTAACAACTATTACATCGAAGTTGTTATAATTAATTGCCAATAAAGAGTTTACGTTTTCGATGATTGTCAATCCCTCATTGTATGCCGGAGCAATTAATGAAACTCTTGGAGAGCTTGCTAACGAAAGCAAAGCATTGTAATTTATAAAGCGATTTTTTGTTAAATAATTTTTTAACGAGACAGCAGAAATTATTGCCAAAATTAAATAAGATGACATTACTGTAACTGCAAAAAACAAGATGAAGTAATTAAATATTATTATCCCCGAATCTAACCTATCAATTCCTGTCATATAAGTTTATTGTAAAAGCTGTTTATGTGTTTTATGGTTTCAGAAATTTCAGACCTTAACTTGATGTCATCTGTCTGAATTTCAAGTTTTTCTAGATTCTTTAAATAAGTAGAGTCGTGATAATGATACATTAAACGTACTCCCAGTAATTGAAAAGATGCATTTTCACTCGTAAGCAATTGATTTAATTCGCCAGTATCATTGATGCGATTGTTTTTAATAGTGAAGATTAAATTACTTTGTATCCAGTCGTTTAAATATAGTTTAGAATTTTTTTGTTGAATCAATTCAGTTATTCCGTTCATTTTCACTAACGCAATTAATGCTTCGGATTGAACTAGCTCATGTTTGTGGAATAAACAAAGTTTAATTTTATCGAGTGCTGGTTGATATTTAAGCGTAGAAAGATCTCTTATCCCTTCTACTTTTTTGTACCAACTTTTAGAATCCAACTTGCGAAGTGAGTAATTTACTAATTTTGATTGCACGTAAAAAGATTGCAATTTTTCTTGGTATTCGCCGCTGTAACAGTGATGTAAAGAAACAATGGCTTTTATAGCAACCTTTTGGAAAAGAAAATTATTTGTAAAATTAAAGTTAAATATGTTTACGTCTTTGATTTCAATATCTTTTCCTCCAAATAAATAAGCAAATATAGCTTTATCAACTATTTCCTGATAACTCGATTTCAATGCTTCATTTCTTATTTTCAGATGGCGTTTAAATAATGTAATCACATAAAGAATCAGCGCTATTGTAAAAAACAATATAACAAACAAAGTTAACACTTTGGCTAAGTGATCAAAATTGTCAAAAGGTATTTTTAGCTCGTTATTCATCTAAAATCGTTTACTTAAAATGAGCTGTGTATTGTATCTGTTTCTAAACTCCGTGGGGATATATTCTTCAAGCTCAAACATAAAAATTGGTTGAATAAAGAAGTTGTCACTCACTCTGAGTCGACAATTGAAACCTACTCGAAAAGCACTAGTACGTAAAAACTCCTCGTTTATGAAAAAATAATAGGGTACTGCACCATATTGAAGATCTAATTGAACAAATGCTTCTTTTTCTTCAAACGACTTTCGGAAATTTAAAATATGGGAACTAAACCAATTATCACTTAAACTTAATAAATAGGGTCTATAGGAGATATTGAAAGAATGAAAACTTCTTCCTAAATGCCCAGTAAACATAGTTACTTGGCTTTGATTAAAATGCAAATAACGAACTCCAATTGATGTGCTATAGTTGTTGAAATTTTTATAAAACTCAGTTCCTAAACGTACTATGGGGAAAACACTTTTGCCATCTGATAATCCAGCGTTTAAATACAAGTAACTTTTTTCGCCTGTTTTGGGGTAGGCTTCAATTTCTCCTTGAAGTCCTGTTAAACCAAATAATGCTCCGTAATTTATTCTGCCAACAAAGGCATTTTTTTCTGTTTTTCTCATGTATTCTATCATTCCAAAATGCCATGGCGAAAAACTTGAATTACCGAAATTTGTGTTTAAATAACCTACAGAAATAATATTTTTCTGTTTTTTAAGTAATTGGTTTTTAATATATTGCGCATCGGTATAAAAATCAGATGCGTTTTTTATATTATTTAAAATCAGCAATGCTTCTTTATCTTTGCCCAATTGTTCAAGAGCTTGTGCTTTATAAAAACGATAATACTCCTCTTTATTTGGAAAAAGAGTTATTCCTTTCTCGCTGTGAATTAATAGGTCTGAGGACTTTTTGGCGGCAAGTTCAATTTTCACCAATAAACTAAATACTTCTTCGTTCGACGGTGTTTTTTCAATAATATTGAGCAATTGGTTCTGAGCCAAATCAAATTTCTCAGACCAAAAATAAAGACGAGCTAAATAAATAGCATAATCAATATTTTGAGGATAACTCGATACAAGCAAGTTAATTTTACTTATAGCCAAATTATAATTTTTAGATTCTGCACTCTTTTGCACCTCTAAAAACAAAGAGTCCGGATTTGATTCTTGGGCAATGACTTGAGTAGATAAGTTGCCTAGAAGAAGAGCTAAAATTAGTGTTTTCGTTTTCAAATTAGTTAGGTATTTATTAATTTTTCGATACGTTTTAATAATACTGCTGGACTAAACGGTTTTGAAATGAACTCATCTGCTCCCAACTCAAAAACCTCTAATTCGGTTGATTCTAGTCCAGATGAGGTCAAAACTATAATACTAATGTTCGAATTTTCAATTTGTCTTATACTATGTATTACTTGTTGCCCTCCAACAAATGGGAGATTCAAATCCGTGATAACCAATCTTATTTCATTATAATTCGAGTTGATGTATTCTATTGCATCTAAGCCGTTCTCAAAGCCAACAATTTCATAGTTACTTGATTTTAAGAAAAAAGTTAAGGACTTTAAAAGCATTTCATCATCCTCTACCAATACAATTTTGTTTTTCATTGTTTTATTTCTTTTATAGATTTATTTAAGTAATCAATCAAAGATATTGTTTTGAGATTTATCGTTTCAAAGTCTTTAGAAAACACACTGTTTTCGACGTTTTTTGCTAGTTTAGTGCCTACTTCGAAATTTAAACTTGAAAGTGAACCTACAAGTAAATGAGCTTTTGATCTAATTAGCTCTCTATCTTGATTTTTAAGCGCTTGCTCCATTTCGATGATGTCTTGAGGAATTCTTCTAAGGTAAACCTCCAACATCATTTCGACAAATTCTTTTCCGTGTTCTATCGCGATATCGCCTAAAATTTTATTAAAATCATCCTGATCAAGATTAGTGGTTATTTTGCTATCAATTAATTCATTTTTCGTGTTTGATTTTTCAATATAAAAAGAAGATAAAACACCTATAAGGGTACTTTCAGAATAAGGTTTTGATATATAACCATTCATTCCCTTTTTAATACAATTATCATTCTCAACAGTTGAAGAGTGAGCTGAACATGCAACTATAGGTAATTGAAATTTTAATTCTTGTCGTATTATTTTTGTTGCAGTATATCCATCCATTACAGGCATTTGCAAGTCCATTAAAATTATATCATAATTTTTTTGTTTTACTTTTTCAAGAGCTATTGCTCCATTATCGGCTAAATCTACAATAACTCCATTTTTTTTCAAATAGGAAGAAGCAAGCAGTTGATTGAGTTTATTGTCTTCGACAACTAAAATGGATTTATCAGCAAGGCTTGCATTTGAATTAACTGTTTTTGTTTCTAATGTAGAGCTTACTTCAATGGAGTTTGAGATAGGTAAACTTATTTCGAAATAAAATTCAGCTCCTTTTCCTAACTCACTTTGTAATTCAATTTTTCCACCATACATTTCCACAATCATTTTTGCTATATTGAGTCCTAACCCAGTTCCGCCAAAAATTCGTGTGGTTGAACTTTCAGATTGCGAGAATCGATCAAAAATCATTTTCTGTTTTTCTTTATCAATGCCTATACCAGTATCTTTTATGTTAAAACGGAGTAATGATATATCGTTTTCACGAGCAAGTTCTATTACTTTTAATTCAACATAACCCTCAGTTGTGAACTTTATAGCGTTGTCAATGAAATTAATCAGAACTTGTGAAATACGAGTGGAATCGCCAATAACTTTTAACGGAATATCTTGATCTATACTTAAAAGCAATTTCAACCCTTTATTTTTCGCTTTTTGTGATTGTAAATTTATAACATTCTCAATAATTTCCTTTATACGAATAGGTTGGTTTTCTAGTACTAGTAGACCACTCTCTAATTTTGAAACATCTAATATGTCATTTAAAATCACCATTAAGTTTTGAGATGCAATCCTAACAATATCTACATACTTTTCTTGTTCTTGGTTGAGTAAACTCTGTTTTAGCAAGTCGTTAAATCCAATGATTGCATTAAGTGGAGTACGAATTTCATGACTCATATTTGATAAAAATTGATCTTTCACTCTAACTGATTTTTCTGCAACTTGTTTCGCAGCATTTAATCCCTCTAAGATCTTTACTTTTTCTGTAACATCTCTTCCAATAGCGTATATTTCTTCTGTTTCGGTGTCTCTATTTCCTAGCCAATTAAAAATGACTGTTATACCTTCTTTTTTTATTAATCGATTTTGAAAATTTAAGTTCGTCTCTTCAGTCGATATTTTTTCTAATTCCAATAAAGTATTACTTTTGTCATCTTCATAAACGATATCTAAAAATGACATGCTGAGCAGTTCTTCTTTGGAATAACCCATAACATTTTCAAAACGAGGATTCACCTTTTTTAAAAAACCATTTTTTTCGATAATGCAAATTAAATCTTTTGAATAATTAAACAGTTTTTCAAGTTTAACTCTTTCTGAATATACCTTGCGTGCTACAATTTGAGAAACTACTTCTTTTCCTAATATCTCTAACGCTTTTAATTGTGTGTCATCTAATTTTTTGGGAACTCTATCAATAACACATAACGAGCCTAAGTTCATCCCATTGGGGTCGGTTAATGGATATCCAGCATAAAAACGAATTTCTGGATTTCCGGTCACTAAGGGATTTTCAGCAAAACGTTCATCTTTTGTGGCATCCACAATTTCGAAGGTCTCACTGCCCATTATTGTAAATTGACAAAATGAAATATCTCTTGGAGTTTCTTTAGTCTCTTGAAGTCCTACATTGGCTTTAAACCATTGTCTGTTTTCGTCAATTAAGCTCACTAAAGCAATTGGCACACCGCAAATCAAAGCCGCTAATTGAGTTAAACGGTCAAATTCTTCTTCGTTAAAAGTGTCTAATATATTGTAATCTTTAAGCGCTTTTAGTCGTTGCACTTCGTTTTCTGGTATCGGAACTATTTTCATTTTTTTTCTTGTTTATTTGTTTCAAAAAATGCTGATTACACTTCGTGAGGCTTATCCCGTCACAGTTACATTAGGATTTAGTTGTGGGTGCTTTGTTGACAATTACGTTTAGCGCTTCTTGAAACAAGTTATTTTTTGCAAATCAAGCATGTACGCATAAAAACTTCAATTATTTTACAAAAATAGTGAATATTTCATTTGGTTAGCTTGTTTAGCTCAATTATTTTTTTTCACTACTGACCGACAAAACTTGAATTTTGTCGGTTTTTATTTTTA
>CAYMHE010000038.1:3102-24449 GCA_964390175.1 uncultured Paludibacter sp. | reverse complement strand
TATTACAAATAAAACAGAATACAACCAATTTTGTTTGTTTATTTTTCACATTAAATCTTCTGATCTGCGGTAATACCATATTTATAATATTGAAAAAACCGGCTGCAGGTTATTACCCCCCGAGCCGGTTCTTATAATTTGAAAAGCAGAAAAGCTTATTTACTGAGTTTTGCTCTCATTGCATCCCATATCAGATAACCGATAATAGCGCCATACATTACAAGTCCGAGCCACTGAGCGCCGTTGCTTTCTACCCATTCGGCATTCATAAGATTCACACCACCAAAACGCAAACCAGCACTCACAACGCCCATCAGAGCGCCTCCGGCTATGAAACCAGAAGCCAGCAATGTACCTTTTTCGTGACGAGCTGTGTTCAGCGCTTTGTCTTTGGAACGTGTAGAAACGAACCAGCTGATCAAACCACCCACCAATAGCGGAGCATTCAATTCCATAGGAATAAACATACCCAAAGCAAAAGCCAATGCCGGTATTTTAAAGAAAGTAAGTACGATAGAAATCAAAGCACCTATAGCATACAAATACCATGGAGCGCCAGCACCCGACATCAATGGTTCAATCACAGCAGCCATTGCATTGGCCTGAGGTGCTACCAAAGCGTTATCACCTGTAAATCCGTAGGTTTTATTCAACACCATGATTACACCACCCACAGTAGCCGCCGAAACCAGCGTCCCAAGAAATTTCCATGTTTGCTGTTTAGCAGGAGTAGTTCCGATCCAGTAGCCAATTTTTAAATCGGTAATAAAACCGCCAGCCATCGACAATGCCGTGCAAACCACACCTCCAATTACCAAAGCCGCCACCATGCCGGTAGTTCCTTTCAGACCTACAGCCACCATCACTACCGAAGCCAAAATCAGGGTCATCAGGGTCATTCCCGAAACCGGATTAGTACCAACAATTGCGATAGCATTCGCAGCCACTGTAGTAAACAGAAAAGCAATAACTGCTACGACGATAATACCAACTGTGGCATAAAGCAGGTTAAATTCAAAAACTCCAAAATAAAAGAAAGCATAAGTAGCCACCAGTGCCAATATAACTCCGATAGTAATTATCTTCATCGAAAGATCGCGCTGAGTGCGTTTCACTTTAGCATCTACCGCCTGACCTTTTCCTTTGAATTCTTTTGCAGCAAGCCCTACAGCACTTTTTATTATACCCCACGAGCGAATTATACCAATAATTCCCGCCATAGCAATTCCACCGATCCCAATATGACGTGCAAATTCCTTGAATATCACTTCAGGTTGAACATCGGACAACAATCCTGTGAAAGTTGGATTGAGTATCTGAGCAAACTGATCGCCCATCATTGGCAACAATGGAACAATCACAAACCAGATAAGGGCTGATCCAGCAACAATGATGGCTGAATATTTAAGTCCGACAATATAGCCAAGACCAAGTACAGCCGCACCCACATTTAGTTTGAAAACCACCTTTGCCTTTTCGGCCAAAGCCTCGCCATAGGGCAACACGCGTGTACTGAAAGTTTCGGCCCAAGAACCGAAAGTGGCCACCACAAAATCGTAGATTCCACCAATAGCTCCTGCTAAAATCAGAGGTTTTGCCTGATCACCACCTTTTTCGCCGGAAACAAGCACCTGAGTAGTAGCTGTAGCTTCGGGGAAAGGATATTTGCCATGCATGTCCGACACAAAGTATTTACGGAAAGGAATCATAAATAAAATACCCAAAATACCGCCAAGTAACGAGCTAAGGAACACCTGCATAAAGCTAACCGTAATTTCATCATATTTGTCCTTAAGTATGTAAAGTGCCGGTAATGTAAAAATAGCTCCGGCCACCACCACACCGGAACTAGCACCAATGGATTGAATAATCACATTTTCGCCCAAAGCACCCTTGCGCTTCGATGCGCTTGAAAGCCCAACAGCAATTATGGCAATAGGAATGGCCGCTTCGAACACCTGTCCGATTTTGAGCCCCAGATAAGCAGCCGCCGCCGAAAACAGCACCGCCATCATAAGCCCCAAACCTACTGAACGAGCATTTACTTCGGAATATTCTCTATCCGGCGACAACAATGGTTTATACTCTTCGCCTTCGCGTAACTCCCGGGATGCATTCTCGGGCAAACCGGTAATTTTCTCTTCTTCGTGCATAAATAAATTTATAAAGTTCTTACTTTTTGAATATTAATTCAAAATAGATGAATAATAATTTTTATATTTTTCGAAAAACAAATCAATCCACATACATAATACTTGCCGATGAAGGTGCAAGGACAAATTTGGTGGATTTGGGCTTCATCATTCCGGAAAGATTGATTTGTCCATCGTGGCAAACCACATTCCAATCACCTTCAGGGATATCTACAGTTACCGGCTTGCGGTTTCCGTTGTACATTACAAGAATATCCTTCCATTTTTCGCCGTTCACATGGTCTTTAAGCATGTATCCCACCACATTTGGTGCCATTGAATCTATAAAAACAAGATGTTTTTGCATCATTTCCTGCGTTGGAATACGGAAAGCAGCGTGTGCTTTGCGTAGTGAAATCAGTCCCTGATAATAATTAAAAACATCTTTGAATTGTGTTTTATTGTCCCAATTTATCTGGTTAATAGAGTCGGGCGACTGATAGGTATTGTGTACACCTTTTTTGTTGCGATAAAGTTCTTCGCCAGCATAAATAAACGGAACTCCTTGCGAAGTGAACACTATGGTTTGAGCCAACTTATTGAACCTAATCAATTCATCATCGGTAGCATCGGCCGGTTTTGCTTCTTTCAGTTTATCCACCAAGCACATATCATCGTGACAAGAAACGTAATTAATAATTTGCGTTGGATTGTTCACATAAGGTTCTTTTGAATAAATAAGCTTGCTGTAGTCAACCTGACGATGTTCGGTAGCCCCTACAACTCCAAACTTAACGCTTTCTTCGAGACTATCAATTCCAGAAACGAAACCAGGTATCTCAGCGTGCATCCAACTTCCTTTCAATACATCTCGAATGTCATCACTGAACACAGCAATTTCTTCAAGAAGCTTTGCATTTTTCTTTACAGCTCTTTTTTCCTCGGCAAGCGGTGAGCCTGAAGCAGTCCAGCCTTCGCCATACATAAAAATACTGGGGTCAATTTTGTCCAGCGCAGCACGAATTTCGTTCATTGTTTCGATGTCATGTATGCCCATCAAGTCGAAACGAAATCCATCCACATGATATTCAGTTGCCCAATAAACCACCGATTCTACAATAAATTTACGCATCATCGGACGCTCAGAAGCAGTTTCGTTGCCACAACCTGAAGCATTCGACCATGTACTGTCGGCATTCATTCGGTAAAAATAGCCGGGTGCCAGCAGATTTAAATGCGATTTTTCGCCGGTGAATGTATGATTATACACCACATCCATTACCACACGAATGCCTGAGTTATGAAGTGCCTGAACCATTTGTTTAAATTCGCGGATACGACTCGTCGGATCATGCGGATTGGTTGAATATCCACCTTCGGGAACATTAAAGTTCAGCGGATCATACCCCCAATTGTATTTATTCTCGTTGAGTTTTGTTTCGTCAATCGATGCATAATCGAAAGAAGGAAGCAAATGAACATGCGTAACACCCAATTCTTTTAAGTGATCGATACCGGTTGCTTCACCCATCGTATTTTTCGTGCCATGCTCGGTGAAAGCAAGAAATTTACCTTTGTTCTTCATTCCCGAATTGGGCGACATCGAGAAATCGCGTACATGCACCTCGTAAAGAATAATATCAGTAGCATTTTTAAGAGCCGGACGCACATCATTCTCCCAATTATCAGGGTTAGTTTCGTCCATATCGATAATGGCTGCACGCTTACCGTTAACACCAGTAGCTTTTACCCACATACCCGGAGTTTCGTCGAGCCATTTTTCGCCAATACGCACCTGAAAAGTATAAAATTTGCCTTTCAGATTTTCTTTGATCTCTTTTTTCCAGGTTCCATTGTCCGAACGTTTCATATCAACCGTTTCGTAGGCAGCACCGTCAGCGCCATTATCATACAACAACAACTTTACTTCGGTAGCCGTTGGCGCCCATACTCTGAACTTGCTTGACTGCGGAGAATACTGTAATTCGAGATCATTTCCTTCATAAACAGGATATTCATCATAAGATGCATACTTAGGAACATTATTGCAAGCAGACAAAAGGACAACCATTAATGACATAAAAATATAATTTGCTTTCATAATAAATATTATAAAGTTATTTTTATAAAAAATGAAATCGACATTACATTAAACAAGTGAAAATAAGCAAAAAGCCTATTTTCACTTGCTAAAAAAATTTATTTCGAACCTGTTACTTCAATTCCGTTTCGAATGAGTAACGCATCGATAGTAGGTTCTTGCCCGCGGAAACGTTTGTAAAGGGTCATCGGGTGTTCAGTGCCCCCTTTCATCAAAATATTCTGACGGAACGAAGCAGCTGTCTTTTTATCGAAAATACCGTTTTTAACAAAAACAGAGTACGCATCAGCATCGAGCACTTCGGCCCATTTATAACTGTAATAGCCTGCTGCATATCCACCCGAGAAAATATGACTGAAGGTAGGACTCATAGCAGCATCGTTGATAACCGGTAAAATCTGAGTCGAAGCCATAGATGTTTTTTCCATTGCAACCACATCTCCTTCGTAAGGTGCTTCGATACTGTGCCACGCCATATCCAAAAAGCCAAAGCTCAACTGACGTAAACAGAAGTTAGCTGTATTGAAGTTTTCGGCATCTTTTATTTTCTTTATCAATGACGCAGGAATCTTTTCTCCGGTTTGATAGTGAACGGCAAAACCATCCAAAAATTCTTTTTCCGAAGCCCAGTTTTCCATAATCTGCGAGGGTAATTCTACAAAATCGCGATAAACATTGGTACCTGAAAGCGACTCATAAGTACATTTGGTGAGCATGCCGTGCAAAGCGTGTCCGAATTCGTGTAAAAATGTTGTCAACTCATCATAAGTCAACAATGCCGGTTTTGTTTCGGTAGGACGGGTAAAATTCATCACAATTGTAATCTGAGGGCGACTATCGGTTTTTCCAACCATATATTGCGACTTAAAATCGTTCATCCAGGCGCCTGCACGTTTGCCATCTCGCGGATGAAAATCGGTATAAAGCACCGACAGGAATTTTCCTTTTTCGTCAATCACATCATAAGCATCCACTTCAGGATGATACACAGGAATGCTATTATTTTTAACAAATTTTATTCCATACAATTTAGTAGCCAAACCAAAAACGCCTTTTTTTACATTTTCGAGCTCGAAATAAGGTTTCAACATTTCGTCGTTGATCGCAAATTTTTCTTCTTTCAATTTTTCGGAATAATATGACCAATCCCATGATTGCACTTTGAAATAAGCACCATTTTTCTCGGCATAAGCCTGCACTTCGGCATATTCTTTTTCAGCGGTTGGTTTGTAAGCAACGAGTAATTTATTCAACAGGTCATTTACATTTTCTTTTTTCTCAGCCATACGATCCACCAGCACGTAGTCGGCATATGATTTATGTCCGAGCAAATTAGCAATTTTCATGCGGGTATTTGCAATCTTACGGATATTTTCAAGGTTGTCATATTCACCACCCAACATACATTTAGTGCCGTTGGCCATGTAGAGTTCGCGGCGTAAATCGCGGTTGTTGGCATATTTCATAACCGGACCGTAAGTTGTGGCTTTCAGGTCGAGCAACCAACCAGTTTTACCTGCTTTTTTTGCATTCATTGCCAACATATCAATAACATCGGCTGGCAGGCCGTCCAATAAATTCTTGTCGGTGATAAGCATGTTCCATTTATTGGTTTCTTTCAGCGCATTCTGACCAAAATTAAGCGTCAACATGCTCATTTCTTTGGAGAGTTCACGATAAATGGCTTTGTCTTTTTCTGACAAATTAGCGCCATTATCAGCAAAACCATCATATGTCTTTTTCAGTAGCATTTGTTGTTCAGCTGTAAGTTTAAGCTGCCCCTTCATGTCGTAAACAGCTTTCACACGCGCAAAGAGCTTTTCGTTCAGACGAATGGCATTGGAATGTTCGGTAAACAAAGGCGAAACCTTTTGTGCAATTGCCTGCATTTCGTCGTTGGTTTCGGAACTAAGTAAATTGTAGAAAGGCGAACTCACTTTGGTGAGCAACGACCCGCTACGGTCGAGCGCTACTATTGTGTTTTCGAAAGTAGCCGGCTTTGGATTTTCAACTATGGCTTTAATTTCAGCATCATGCTGTTTCATCGCCTCTTCAAAGGCAGGCATATAATGCTCTATCTTTATTTTATCGAAAGGTATGGTTTGATGTGGCGTTTTGTAAGTTTCCAAAAGCGGATTTCCGGCCAATATCATTCCGGCAACCGATATTGCAGTCATAAGCAGTACAATTTTTGTTTTCATTTGTAAATCATTTTTTAGTCGTAAAACTCAGCATTGATTAATCGGTCAATTAATGAAAACAGACCGAAGCCATCAATACTCAATTTAGTGTTATTAAAAAAAAGAGAATTAATTCGAATTTATTTTTATGTAAATATCCAAAACTTCGACGAAAGAAAGTATGACATTCTTTTTAAATTTTACTGGATTGATGTTGCTTGAGTATGCTGCAACACATTACAAGCCTTAATATTATTTTTCTCCAAAAATACACATAATTATTCAAAACAACAAACACAATCACATTGTTAATTATTTGATTTTTTTCATCATTTTCAATTATGAGTTGATAAAAATCACTATACTTGCAAAAAAAAGCAAACATGAACAAAATAAAGATTCCATACCTTGAAAAGCTTGACGATACTGACGTAATCTCAGCAGCCGACACACTAGATTTGTGGGGAGAAAAAGGCACAATTGAATCGGTGAACTGGCCACATTTATACAATTACAAGCCAATAACGCTTTTTTGTATTGCACGATCCAAAACAAGTATCTTTATAAAATTTGATGTGCGGGGCAACTTGCTTAAAGCTGTTTACGCCAAAGATCAGGAACCGGTACACGAAGATAGCTGTGTGGAATTTTTCTGCAAATTGCCCGAAAGCGAATACTATTGTAATTTTGAATTTAACTGCATTGGTACATGTTCGGCAGGCAAACGAAAGGCACGCAAAGAAGATGTAACTCATTTCAAAACAGATGAAATGCTTACCATCAAACGATTCCCTTCCATCGGCACAAGAGCTTTCAACGAAATGCAGGGTATATTTGAATGGGAAATCACTGTCGAAATTCCCTTCACACTTATTGGAATCGACCCAATGAATTTACCTGAAAAGTTACTCGGGAATTTTTACAAATGTGCCGACGACACGGATAGTAAACATTATGTAAGCTGGAATGCCATAAAAACCGAGAAACCGGACTTTCATCGTCCGGAATTTTTTGGCGAACTTATTTTCTAATTTACAGCTATTTAAAATAATTTATCGGTTCAAAAACAAAACTGGCAAATAAAGTATCGCACTTTATCTGCCAGTTTTTTTATTTAATTGAAATCTAAATACTTTGAATTTATTTCAGTGAATCTAAACTGAAAGTACCGACAAATTAATATCCGCGAATAGCTTCAATGCCGGGCAAAACGCGTCCTTCAATGGCTTCGAGCAAAGCACCACCACCAGTCGATACATAAGAAACGCCATCAGCAAGTCCAAACTTGTTTACACAAGCTACAGAGTCTCCACCTCCAACGAGCGAGAACGCACCGTTTTTAGTAGCTTCAACAATAGCTTCGCCTACCGAAAGTGAGCCATGGGTAAAGTTTTCGAATTCGAACACGCCTGTAGGACCATTCCAAAGAATTGTTTTAGAAGCTTTGATTACATCGCCGAAAATCTTTTCAGTATCTGGGCCAATGTCCAATCCTTCCCAACCATCAGGAATTTCATTCACAGGAACAAACTGAGTGTTAGCATCGTTACTGAAAGCATCAGCAATTTTTGCATCAGTAGCCAAAACCATATTAACGTTATTAGCCTTAGCTTTTTCGAGTAATTCGAGTGCCAGATCAAGTTTATCGTTTTCGCAGATAGAATTACCTACATTTCCGCCCAATGCTTTAGTGAATGTATAAGTCATACCACCGGCAATGATCAGATTGTCAACCTTTGTAAGCAGGTTTTCGATGATTTCTATTTTTGAAGACACTTTTGAACCTCCCATAATGGCCGTAAACGGACGTGCAGTCTCAGTCATAATTTTCTCAACTGCCAACACCTCTTTTTCCATCAGGTAACCAAACATTTTATTGTCAGCATCGAAATATTTAGCAATAAGCGCTGTGGATGCATGAGCACGGTGAGCCGTTCCAAAAGCATCGTTCACATAACAATCGGCATACGAAGCCAATGTTGCAGTAAATTTTTTCTGACTTTCTTTTACTACTTTCTTAGCAGCATCTTTCTCAGCATCGTCGGCAAATTCGCCACGTGGTTTTCCTTCTTCTTCGGCATAAAAGCGCAAGTTTTCGAGCAATAAAGCTTCGCCCGGTTTAAGTGCTGCAGCCATTTGAGCTGTTTCTTCACCCATACAGTCGGCTGCAAATTTAACATCCACACCCAATAGTTTTGAAACATGAGCCAAAATAGCTTTTAACGAGTACTTTGCATCCGGATTTTTTTTAGGACGACCCATGTGCGAAGCTATAATTAAACTTCCACCATCGGCCAGAATTTTTTTTAACGTTGGCAAGGCTGCACGAATACGGTTGTCGTCGGTAATTACAAAATTTTCGTCCAACGGTACATTAAAGTCAACGCGTACAAAAGCTTTTTTACCTGCAAAATTAAAATTGTCAATAGTTTGCATATTGTTATTTATTTGATAATTATATAATTCAATAAAAATATTCAATAAGAATTTGAAAGTGCAAAGATAATTAAAAACGTTGGGTTTTAGGCCAATCAGTTCGTTTTATACCTGAAATTTACGGCAGCCAATTGCTCATTTGCTTCAACAATTTTTTTCTTCAGGTCCTCTTTGTATTGAAGGAGCTTTTGCTGAAGTGCTTCGTCGTTTACAGCGAGCATTTGCACGGCCAGCAGCGCCGCGTTTAAGGCTCCATTGATACCCACTGTGGCCACCGGAATTCCGGGAGGCATCTGTACAATGGCCAGCAAAGCATCCATACCGTCAAGACTTGCATTGATCGGAACCCCTATAACTGGCAGTGTTGTCATCGATGCAATTACGCCCGGCAAATGTGCGGCCATTCCTGCCGCTGCTATTATCACCTGAATTCCGTTTTTTCTTGCATTGTTTGCAAAGACTTCTACCTCGCGGGGTGTACGGTGAGCCGACAATGCATTGATTTCGAATGGAATTTCAAACTCATCAAACAATTTTGCTGCTTTTTCCATCACAGGCAGGTCGGATGTGCTGCCCATGATAATACTTACTCTGGGTTTCATTCTTTTTTTATAATTAATATCAACCTATCAGAGCTTCGTATGCTTCGGCCGACAATAAAGATTCAACTTCAGAAAGTTCGCTCACACTCATTTTAACAATCCAACCTTTACCATAAGGGTCAGTGTTAATAAGTTCGGGAGTTGCATCAAGCTCGGCATTAAGTTCAAGAATGGTACCTCCTACCGGAAGGAATAATTCAGAAACTGTTTTCACAGCTTCTACACTACCAAAAACGTCACCTTCGGCAAGCTCTTCGCCTACTGTTTCAACTTCTACATATACAATTTCGCCTAATTCGCTTTGAGCATAATCGGTGATACCGACCCAGGCTGTATTGCCTTCTACACGTAACCACTCGTGTTCTTTTGTGTACTTAAGATTTGCAGGAATACTCATACTGTTAATTTTTTATTTGTTGTTTTATAAAAATTGATTTTTAATTTATATTTAGCTGACAATAAACCGGATAATGGTCAGAATATTTTACTTTTGAAATATTAAAATAATTGGTAGTAAAAGCCGCATCGTACAACACATAGTCAATACGGAATTTGTAAATGGAGAGATTCAACGTCCAACCCAATCCAAAACCAGTTTCGGAAAAAGCATCTTTGAGATTGCCTTTTATTTTTGTGTAAGCATATGAAACGGGTACATCATTAAAATCGCCACATATGATAATTTTGTACGGGGAACGATTTCTTATCGAAGCTATTGTATCGGCCTGTACGGCTCGTGCTTTATAAGCAGCACCAAGCTTACGGGACAGATGGAGCGTCGTTCCCGAAAGTTTTTCGGTGTCAAAGCTGTCTTTCAACTGTATAGGCAATTCACGATCGCGTTCGGTAAGCCTGTTCGACTCAAGGTGGTTATTGAATACCCTTATCGTATCGCCATTAACAACTATATCTGTGTACACAGATACATTGTACCTCGACTGAATATCTATATTTTTTTTCTTTATAATGGGGAATTTAGAAAATGTGGCTACTCCTGACTTTGCCCAGTTTTGCTCCTGTTTGTACCAAATGTGCCGGTATGGATATTTCTTAAAAATCCGGAGCACATCTTCCTGGGTAAGGTATTGTTCTTTCGGACTCACTGCAAATTCCTGCAGGCAAACTATATCGGCGTCGGTATCCAACACAAACTGAATCACATTATTTGGTTGCTCTGAACTATGTTTTGCCATACCACCGCTCATCATTGTATTGTAAGTAAGTATTTTTACTGTTGTACCCGAGACATTGCTTTGTGTACGGCCAAAATGTAAAGGCAAAGTATCGGCAATTTGTGTTGAACACAGAAGAAGTGTTAGTAATGAGATAAGAAAATGCCATTTCCGGGCTATGATCCAAAAAACAACAAAGCAGGTGTTCAGAAAAATAATGATAGGAAAAATGAGCGTAACATAGGAAGGAGGGATAAATTCCTCCGGACTAATTTTTGTTCCGAGCAAACTAAGCAGCATAATGATGACTACTACCATATTGGCAGCCAACATTATCCCTTTTACTATAGCTCTACCAAACATTACAATTCAGAATTCAGCACTAAGACTTACAATTGATTTATTTTTTTCCCTGTTCAAATAGTTTTTTCTTTTCGTCAACCGAAAGACTTTCGTAGCCGGAAGTTTTTATTTTGTCGAGGATATGGTCTATTTCGGCCATTCGGCGGGCTTTATTCATATTGAATTCGGCATCGCTCATAGTAGACCTTCCGCTTTTCTTTGACGAAACCACTTTTAATTTTCGTGGCTTAAAAAGGTTATACAAAGCATCGAGTAGCTTATTTAACCATTTAGTTATATCCTTCCCCTGCCGCAAAGATACAATAAAAATGTAACCCGCAAAAGCACCACCAAGATGTGCAATTTCTCCGCCGGCATTGTTCGATGTTATTCCAAAAAAACTCGTCAACACTGTAAACAGGGCTATATATTTGAGCTTTATATTTCCTATAAACAACATTCTCAGCTCCATATTAGGCGATTGCACAGCCACAGCCACTATCATGGCAATGACCGACGCCGAGGCGCCCATCAACAAGCTCAGATGAACATAAGGTTCAAAATAAGGAAAAACATTATAAGCAACCACATAAAACAATGCACCCGCAAATCCACCTATCAAATAGAGGCTTACCATCTGTTTTTCGGTGAAATACATCAAAAACAGCTTTCCGAACCAATACAAAGCCAGCATGTTGAACAAAAAATGAAACAATCTTTCGTGCAAAAACATGTACGTAAGCAGCGTCCAGAAATGAGACAACAGGGCATTGACATCGGACGGTAAAGACAGATAAGTAATTAAGTTTCCGGCATCCAGATTAAACAACCTCAGCATCAAAATCAATACCTGCAAAAAGATATAAATTCCGGCATTGATATAAATCAAACGCGTCAGGGCATTTCCATTCCGGAAAGCAAGTTTCAATTTATTTATTATATCCATTTTTTTTGAAACATAAGTTCTAAAATCTTACCATAACTTTTTTTTCTTCCAAAAAAGAATCAACAAAGCACCAAAGAGCATACCTCCCAGATGGGCAAAATGAGCTACATTATCTCCGGAAAAATTGGCTACACCAAGGAATAACTCTAACACACCATACAAAAGAACAAATAAACGTGCTTTTATTGGTACCGGAAAAAAGATAAGCATCAAACGTGCTTCGGGAAACAACCACCCGAAAGCCAGCAAAATACCAAATACAGCTCCTGAAGCACCTACAGTAACCGGCAAATCAACCAACATTCTCTTCATATCAATAATGGCTGCTGCATCGAAAGCCTGAAGATTGCTGAATCGGAATATCTTTGACAATTCAGCCTCGTGCGCCAGTAATGCCTGACCCGAATTTGCTGCGATGGCATCATTCATCACATTTACAAGACTTTGAAAATCCAGCGTCCAGAAAAGTTGCTGAATAAGTCCTGCACCAAGGCCCGTTACAAGGTAGTAAAAAAGAAAACGACGTGGTCCCCATACATTTTCGAGTGCTGCTCCAAACATGAAAAGTGCAAACATATTGAAAAACACATGATTAAACCCTCCGTGCATAAACATATAGGTAATCAGCTGAGCGATATTAAATTTTTCGGATGCCCAATAATGCATTCCTAAAATGTCTGTCAAATCAAGCTTAATTCCCCAACGCAAAAACATGCCGGGAAGCACTAATGTAGACAACCATAAAATTATGTTGATAGCCAGCAGGTTTTTTACTACCGGCGGAATTGAATCTAAAAAGGATGATCTGAAATTACTCATTTGATTTTTATTCTTTTCTACATTTTAAAATTAGGAGCAATATTGTTAAATAAAGATATTTCTCCATCGGATTGAAAACAGTAATTGTTTTCTTTTTTAGTTCTTACAAAAATTTATATTTATAACTCTGCAATATTTTTTTAGTTCAAAGCAAGTCCCAAAACGCCGGTTAATTAACCTATAAGCAATTCACCTTCGTACAAAAGTAATGAAATTACATTCGAAAATGTGTTTTCTAACATATTTTTTGAAATAGCTTAAAAAATATCGTTATTTATTCACTTAAATGCCAGTATCTAATTTGCTAACCATTACATTGACAACATCAGAATGTACAATAATTGTTGTATGGTTAAAAAAAACACATCAACGAATTTGAATTAATCATCAGCCTGCTTGGTTTTAGAGCATTTTCGGTTGTCAAACGTCCGGAACATTAGGGTATCAATCCTGAGACCAATCAACCCATCGGCAATAAAGCCCAAAAGGGTTACAAAGTTAAATTCTGAGCCGAATTGACAAATGCAATGAACTAAGATTTGCAAAGCTGAACTAAAAAAAGGAATATAACTGTATATTCCTTTTTTTGCACATTACTGTTTCTGTGAAAATTATGCCAAAAACATAGAGGCTGACACTTTATCAGCTGTTTCTTTTCCTTTTAACTCTTCCACAATATTTATCGCAAATTTCATTGCAACTCCTGCCGCTTTGGCCGTAAAAATAGTACCTGATTTGACAGAATCGGATGAAGATAATTTAGCGTTCTGCATTTCGTTTTCAAATCCAGGATAACAAATGGCTTCTTTTCCCTCCAGAAGATTCAATTTACCTAAAACCGACGGAGCAGCACAAATGGCGGCAATCAACTTTCCCTTGCCTGCATGAGCGGTAATAAGCGCCAGCAAGCCTTCATGCTTCGAAAGGTTCAAGGTACCTGGCATTCCGCCGGGCAGAAATAACAAATACTCACCGTTGAAATCAGTCGATTCAAACAGCGCATCGGCCACTACACTGACACCATGAGCTCCTGTAACAATTTTATCAGAAGTGATTGAAACTGTTATCGTTTCGATACCTGCACGGCGGAAAATATCAATAGGAGCTATTGCTTCTATCTCTTCAAAACCTTCTGCTAAAAATAAATATACCTTCATATCGACCTATGATTCAATGCGTTTTCAATCTTCTATTTTAATCTGAAATTATAGGTAATTGTTCCCGAAGCAGTACCGCTACCACCAGTAAATCTCGTTCCATTGGCTGCGGCAAGTGCGGCATTGCGGGTAGCCTGATCCGAAATTGTTGTAGGCGAACCAATAGTAGCTCCTACAACAACACCGCTTGCATCAACTCTTATGTTCACAGTTACCTTTCCTTCCACATCATTGTCGTACTTAGGCTGCACCAAACGACCATTCAACGACCGTCCACTCAACGACCAGGAATTACCACCGGAAGAACCTGAGCCTGCCGGATTTCCCTGGGTAGTGTTGCCGGTAGTTGTTCCGCTGCCCGTTCCACCTTTACCAAACAAGCCTCCCATGGCATTGGCTTTGTCAATTGCTTCCTGCTCTTTGCGTTTTTTATCAGCAATAGCCCGTTCATTTTCGAGTCTTTGTTTTTCAAGCGCTTCTTTCTCTTTTTTATCTTTTTTCTTCTGTTCGGCTATCGCCAATGCATTAGGGTCGGTCGAAGTCATATACTCCTGTTTGACCGGTTTAGGCGCAGTGACAGTTTTTGGAGTTGCAGCTTCAGGTTGTGCTGCAGGAGTTTCAGTCACCCCTGCCCCATCGGTAGCATCGCCAAAACTCACCATTATACCCTCATCATCTTTCACTTCGGGAGTCACAGGAAGGACAATCAACCAAAGGATAAGAAAGAGCAGGATACATGATAGCACTGAACCAATTATACCATATAAATCAGCTTTCTTCACAGTTTACTATTTATCAGGAGTTGTTGTTGCAATTACTAATTTAAGTTTGTGCTGATTGGCAATATCGAGCACCCTCACCACTTCTTTGTAAGCTATATTCTGATCGGCATGGAGCGCAATGTAAGTAGTTGTATCCTGCGCTACCAAATCGGTGATGTACGATTCGAGTAACTCCGGCGCTACAGCTACCGGTGCTTCACTTCCTTTTGCCACAAAGAAATTACCCTGATCATCAATTGACACTTTAGCAATCACCGGCTTCGATGCAGTGTTAGCCTTGCTTTGCGGAAGATTAATTTTTATATCGCTTGGTGATGACATGGTAGATGAAATCACGAAAAATATCAGCAATAAAAAAATTATATCTGTCATCGATGACATTGAAAATGAAGCTTCTATCTTATTTCTTCTTTTTAAAGCCATTTGTTTGTTTTTTATCTAAATTTTTTACTCAGAGTACATAACTAAATAAAACGAGCCGAATGATTTATGTCTGAAGTGAGTTTCCGCTAACTCATGCTCATTGAACTCCTTCTACCCTATCAGCAACTCATTCAACAATGAACCGGCAATTTATGCAGGTTCATTCAGCAAGTCAAGAAACTCCATGGTTCTCGATTCAAGAATACGTACCACCGAATCGACACGGGAAACAAGATAATTATAGGCAAAATAAGCAAGAATACCTACAATAAGACCACCTACAGTAGTTACCATGGCCTGATACATACCCACCGACAAATCGCCCAACTGAATGGTACCACCCGATTTCTGAGCCATATTAAAAAATACCGTCACCATACCGGTCACAGTTCCAAGGAAACCGAGCATAGGTGCACCACCCGATATGGAAGCCATAATAACAAGACCTTTTTCGAGTTTCGCAATTTCGAGATTTCCAACATTTTCAATAGCCACAAGCACATCGTTCATTGGGCGTCCCAAGCGACTAATTCCTTTTTCGACCATGCGCGCTGTTGGCGTATTGGTATCGTGGCAAAGTTTTTTGGCTGCATCAATTTTCCCATCGTAGATATAATCCTTTATTCTGTTCATGAAAGAATTATCTTCCTTCGATGCTTGTTTTAACGTAATCAGACGTTCAATAAAAAGATAAACGGCCAACGCAAACATTGCCACAAGGATATACATAATTGGTCCACCGTACTGAAACATTTGCCATAAATTCATTTCGGCTGCAGGAGTTTCTATTGCTGTTGTGGCAGGAGTAGTAGCGAGCGCCGATGGAGCTTGCAGAATAAGCATTAAATTCATATTACCTTTGTTTATTTATTGTTTTTAACTTCGTGTTTGCTTAATTATCAAATTTTGTACCGATTTAATTTTGCTTTTCTATCTTAACTGATCTTTGTACTGTTTTATTGTGTTTTCGAGTCCGAAATACAATGCATCCGAAATCAAAGCATGACCAATCGACACTTCGTCTACCCATGGAATAAGTGTATGAAAGTATTTCAGATTTTCGAGACTCAGGTCATGTCCAGCATTTAAGCCGAGGCCTAACTTGCGGGCAAGCTTAGCTGCCTCAACAAAAGGTGCAATTGCTTTTTCTTTATTTTCAGGATACATGGTGGCATAAGGCTCGGTGTACAATTCCACACGGTCGGTTCCTATTTTGGCTGCATATTCCATATTTACCAAATTGGTATCCACAAAAATAGAAACACGAATTCCGACACTCTGAAAGTCGGCTACAACTTCTTTAAGAAAATCGAAATGCTTCACTGTATCCCATCCCGCATTCGAAGTGATAGCATCATGAGCATCAGGCACAAGCGTCACCTGATGAGGCTTTACGGCTTTTACCAACTTAATAAATTCAGTATTGGGATTACCCTCAATATTAAACTCCGTTGTCAATTGTGGACGCAAATCCCACACATCCTGATAACGAATGTGCCTTTCGTCGGGCCGTGGATGCACCGTAATACCCTCAGCTCCAAATCGTTCACAATCTAATGCTACCCGACACACATCGGGTACATTTCCTCCACGCGCATTGCGTATAGTGGCTACCTTATTTATATTTACACTTAATTTTGTCATTTTCTATCAGTCAAGCGTTTGTTATGAATACTATTTTTATTCCACATTATTTTTTAGCAATATGAAACCCCATAAATTTGTTACTTTCGTTATCATTTTGTTCCTTTGCAATATAAATAGCAAAGAGTAAAACCAGCTACAAAAATAGCTTAAAATACTGAACCTTTTTTAATATTAAGATCGAACTTTCATTTTTTTATCGATAAGTATTTACAAATACGGTTTATTAACTCAAAATATCACTTCAAAAAAAATGAAACTGAAATGCTCAAAACAATGAAAATAGCAATATTCGCCAACACCTACCGTCCTTTTATTTTAACTCCTTTAAGGACGCTTATCGATTTTTTTACTGAAAAAGGCGTTACGCTTATGCTCGAACAGGAACTTTACAAATTCGTAGTTGAGCATGACGATTGTTGTTCCGACACAATAGAAATTATAAGTAATGATGATTTCTCGGCCGACATAGCATTGAGCATTGGTGGCGATGGTACTTTTTTGAGCACTGCTGCCCACATAGGCAAAAAACAAATTCCGGTGCTGGGCATCAATACCGGACGCCTTGGCTTTCTAGCTGATGTACCTGTAGAAAACATACTGCCTGCTCTCGAATCGTTATTAAGCTCGAACTATGATATAGAAGAACGTACTTTGCTTTTTGTAGAGACATCGGATCATACGCAGCTCGATAATCCTTATGCGCTGAATGAAGTGTCGGTGCTCAAACAGGACAGCTCGTCCATGATAAGTATTCATACTTATTTGAATGGTGAAGCCATCCATACCTATCAGGCTGATGGTTTACTTATTTCCACACCTACAGGCTCTACGGCCTACTCTATGAGCGTGGGAGGTCCAATTGTTGTTCCACAAGCACAAAACATATTGCTATCGCCTGTCGCATCGCACAGTCTGAATGTTCGCCCGTTGATAGTACCGGACAACTGGATCATTGAATTGGATGTAAAAAGTCGAAGTCACTGTTATCAGGTGGCACTGGATGGCCGCAGCGTGATTCTGAGTGAAGACACAAAACTTCGCATCACTAAAGCCGACTTCTGTGTGAAAGTGATCAAGCAACGTAACCATACATTTTTCCACACCTTGAAAAGCAAACTCATGTGGGGAATGGACAAACGAAATTAACAACTCAACAAACACAAAACAGCGGGTTTACAGTTCTTTTTTTAATCTAATAATCAAAAAATATAATCAGACCATGAGAATTGTTTTTATGGGTACACCGGATTTTGCGGTGGAAAGTCTTAAAATTTTAGTCGAAAATAATTATAATGTGGTAGGTGTGATCACAATGCCCGACAAACCAAGCGGACGTGGACATAAACTTCAGTTTTCGGCCGTAAAACAATATGCTATTGAAAAGAACCTCAATATTCTTCAACCCGAAAAACTGAAAGACGAAAACTTTTTGGAAGCACTCAAAGCACTACGTGCCGATGTTCAGGTAGTAGTTGCCTTCAGGATGCTGCCCGAAGTAGTTTGGAACATGCCACGCCTCGGAACATTCAATCTGCATGCGTCGCTACTGCCACATTATCGTGGAGCAGCACCTATCAACTGGGCCATTATCAACGGTGAAAAAGAAACCGGTGCCACTACCTTTTTTCTCACCCACGAAATCGACACAGGAAAAATTATACTTCAGGAAAAAATACCTATTTCTGAAACCGACGATGCGGGCTCCGTTCATGACAAACTAATGCTTATGGGCGCCAAAATGGTTCGCAAAACAATTGATCTGCTAATTCTTGGTGAAACAGATGCTATTGATCAATCTCAGTTTATTCACCCTGAAACCGAGCTCAAAGCGGCACCTAAAATTTTTAAAGATACATGCAAAATTGATTTTACCAAAAGCGTAGGTGACGGCTACAATTTTATACGTGGTTTGTCGCCCTACCCTACCGCCTGGACCGAATTACAGTTTCCAAATCAGCAGGAACCAACCCTACTGAAAATATACGAAACAGAAAAGGAATACATTGAGCACAATGACCAACCGGGAACACTTATCACCGATGGAAAGAAATTTGCAAAAATTGCTTTAAAGGATGGCTACCTTCAGCTTAAAAGCGTGCAGGCTCCAGCTAAAAAACGCATGAACATTGGAGAATTACTCAGGGGAATGAGATGAACATGAATCCCGAAAACAGAGGGAAAGAATGCTGTGATTTGAAAATTTGAAAATTTGAGGATTTGAGAATTCGGAATTGTTCGGGAAATTCGAAGCAGAACAGATGCAGATCAACTGATTATTTGAATGCATCCAGTGCTGCTGTCGGCTTACCACTATTATCGAAAGCTCCTAAAGTATAGCCTTCCCAACCGCCATAGCTTTGCGGTTCCCAATATATCACGCCAAGTCCTTTTTTGTTATTTACCAGCTTAACTTTAGCTATTAAATCGGACAAGAAGCTTTTACAGGCCTGAGGACTGTCCCAACTCATTCCACATTCCACCACCATAACTTCCTTGTTATACCTGCTTACCATATCATTCATATTGGCAAGGGTTTGAGTATTGCATTTGGCCCAATCGTTTGACGGAGTAAACCAATAAGGATAAACCGAAAGTCCGATGACATCCCATTTCCCTCCGTTGTCTTTCAATCCATCGAATATCCATTTGAACTTGGCGTTATCATATCCGTCGTTGATATGAACAATCACTTTAGCTTTAGGAAAAACCGATTTCACAGCATCGTAACCGGCTGTGGTGAGTGCGGCATAATTGGCCATATTCGTCGATGCCTTGCCATCTTCCCAAAGCATGCCATTGCTGGTTTCGTTGCCTACCTGCACCCATTCGGGGCTGATATTATTCTCCTTTAGTTCCGTAAGCACCGAAATAGTATGATTGGCTACCGCTGCTTTTAAATCGGCAAAACCAAGATTCTTCCAAGCCTCTGGTTTAGTTTGGTGGCCCGGATCGGCCCAGGTATCGCTGTAATGAAAATCAATCATAATGCGCATCCCTAGTGTTTTAGCACGCTTGGCCTTCAGTAAAACATCAGCGGTATTGTTCCAGTTTGCAGCAGGATTGACCCATACGCGCAAACGAATTGTATTCATTCCTAAACTTTTAAGCAATGCCATACATTCGGTTGCCGTTCCTGCCGAATTATAGAACTTCTTTCCTTTGTCTTCCATCGCAGTCAACCAACTGACGTCGGCTCCTTTGGCAAAAAGACTGTCGGTAGGCTCTGTTTTTATGGTATCGATTGGGTCAACAACAGGATTAGCCTCTTTACAACTCAAGTGAGCCAGCAAATAAGTTACACAAGCCAGTATCAAAAATGCTTTATAAATAATTGA
This sequence comes from uncultured Paludibacter sp., assembly GCA_964390175.1. Lineage (GTDB taxonomy): Bacteria > Bacteroidota > Bacteroidia > Bacteroidales > Paludibacteraceae > Paludibacter. The sequence continues at coordinate 4,375 of CAYMHE010000038.1, read as the reverse complement.
CCTTTTCATTGGAATTCGGAGTTGTGCATCAGCAGTCAAAATAGATCAAGCATCAATGCGTTTATAATTCAATCCTGTTTATTTGTTCGAAATATCGTTTTTCTCAGAATTTTTTCAATTCATTAATTAACAGCTTATTTTCTTCAGCTGTTCCCACTGTTATTCTGAGACAATCATTGCAAAGGCTTATATTGCTTCGGTTACGAACTACTACGCCTTTGCGAATAAGCTCACGATACATCTGATCGGCATTGTTGACTTTGGTCAATACAAAATTAGCATCGGTAGGATAAACTTTCACTACATTAGGTACTTTCTGAAGCTGTGATACTAATTTCGAACGTTCTTCGAGCAGTGTTTTCACCCATTCCTTTACTTTCTCAACATCGTTTAACATGTAAAGGGCGTGACGCTGTGTAAGCAAGCTTAAATTGTACGGATATTTAATTTTATTCAACACTTCAATAATTTCTTTCGATGCAAACGCCATTCCCAATCGTACAGCTGCATTGCCCCATGCTTTTGAGAATGTTTGAAGCACTACCAAATGTGGGAATTTATTGAGTTGCGCAACAAAGCTTTCATCGGATGCAAAATCGATATAGGCTTCATCAACTACAACTATTCCCCTAAACCATTTCAACAATTTTACAATTTCGTTTCTATTCAGACTATTTGCCGTAGGATTATTGGGCGAACACAACCAAATTAGTTTTGTGTTTACATTTGTTGCATCCATTATTTTATAGGCCTCTATATCGAACTCTTCGTTCAGCTTCACCTTGCGATACTCCACATTATTAATATCGGCACACACTTTATACATCCCATAAGTAGGATCGATAGCCACCACATTGTCTTTGCCCGGCTCGCAAAAAGCCCTGTACAAAAGATCAATGGCTTCGTCACTTCCGTTTCCAAGAAAGATTCTATTGGCTTTTACATTTTTTATTTTCGAAATCTGATCTTTCACCTCGCCCTGATGTGGATCGGGATATCGATTAAATGGTGAGTTAAATGGGTTTTCGTTAGCATCCAGATAAACTGTTGCTTTTCCGCTGAACTCGTCCCGGGCACAGGAATAAGGCTTCAGGCTACGGATATTCTCTCTTACTAAATCGTTTATATTCATACTTATGGTGTTGTTATGTTAATTCGTGTATGCTTATTTATTTAAAATTCAGATTTTATTTAAAATTTCAGATTTAAATATTTTCAGAGCAGCAAAAAACGGCAATTCAAACAAACAAAATTCAACTATTTAATCTGCGTT
>CAYMHE010000038.1:0-3002 GCA_964390175.1 uncultured Paludibacter sp. | reverse complement strand
CCCAGAAAAACCGACCCTGCATTTACAATATTTGCCGCCACGCCCATATAATACTGAGTAGAAATAATTAAATGTTCGGGAGCATATTCGTTGGTAAGCGCCACAGCTTCGTCAAGCGTTTTCAGCAAAATTATTTTACTATTTTCGAGGGCCTTACGCGCCAATTCTTTCCTCGGAAGTTGCTCCAGTTGAATCTCAATTTGTTCTAATACCGGTTCAATAAGCGCCTCATCAACAGTTACCAGTATAGACTGACTATCGACACCATGTTCGGCCTGCGAAAGCAAATCGGCAGCTACAAAAACAGGATTTGCTGATTTATCGGCCAACACTTCCACTTCCGAAGGGCCGGCTGGCATATCTATGGCCACATCGCGCAGCGAAACTATTTGTTTAGCCGCTGTAACATATTGATTGCCAGGACCAAAAATTTTATACACTTTCGGCACGGTTTCGGTACCATAAGCCATAGCGGCTATTGCCTGTGTTCCTCCGATTTTAAAAATACGATGAACACCAGCTATTTTTGCAGCATACAAAACAGCCGGATGCACTTTGCCACTTTTATCGGGTGGCGTACAAAGCACCACTTCTTTACATTCGGCAATCTGCGCAGGAATTCCCAACATCAAGACTGTAGAAAACAAAGGAGCAGTTCCACCCGGAATGTACAAACCCACTTTTTCGATGGCTATGGCTTTCTGCCAGCAATATACACCCGGTGAAGTTTGAATTTCAGGAAGTTCGTGCTGCTGTTCCGAGTGAAATTTCCATATGTTCCGACGGGCCATTTCTATGGCCTGTTTAAGATGTACAGATATCTGCTTTTCGGCCTCAAGAATTTCTTCTTTCGTTACTTCGATGATATCAGACTCTACCTTATCGAATTGTAAAGTATATTTTTTTATAGCCGCGTCGCCATGCAATCGTACATCGTCCAATACTTTTTGAACAGTATCGAATAAGCTTGTATTGTCAAAAACCGGCCGGGTCAACAGCGATGCCCATATTTCTTTAGGTGGATATTTAATAATTTGCATGTAACCTGGTTATAATGTATTTAAGCGTACAAAGTAAATCAATTTATCAGAAACGAACAACAAATTCTAAGACCAACTTATTCTGAGTATTGGCTAGAACGCGTGGAAAAGAATAACGCTCATAATTCAAACGAATATCATTCAGAAATGGTTTTGAAAGACTAAAAGTAATTCCTCCGGTTACCCTCGATCGTACATAATCATCAATTAAGTAAGTTCCGTTTGCTGATTTTTCACCTCTGTTGTTGTTCGACATGTTATCGTAACGAAGTACAGGAGTTATTTTTTTGAGATATTTTAATTTGTCTGTTTTTAAACCATAAGCTCCCATCACAAAGAAACCTACAGTAGGCTTAAACGACGAATACTGATAAGTTTTATAGTACAATTCGCTCTCTATATGAAGTCCTCTAAAGTCAATGGCTCCACCAACATTGTACATATTCATTCTGATGTCGTAAGGATGTACCGAATTATAATTCAAGCTTATACTCAAAAAGTCAAATGGCGAAATAACAGTTCTCAATGCATAACTAAGGTCTTCTGTTTTTCTCCATATTTGCTGGTCGTACAAACCGGTACCATTATACAAACCGGCAGTCAATTCAACCGGAATAAATTTTCGGTTGGACAAAACGAGGGTCGCACCCACATCCCGTAAACCTGTAAGCTGCTTGCCTATAAAAGAGCGGTTAGCAAAAAACAATTGATGCGGCGAACGCAAATTATCAGTACTAAAAGGAATTTTTTGCTGACCGATAGTAAATCTGAACCATTCCTGTGGCTGAAAACGAAGATAGGCATCGAGCATTTTTGTTTCACCTTCGTCCGACAAATCAATTTCGGCTTTATACGAAACCATTTTACTGAAATTACCATTTACACTGAAGCGAGCATTCCGGACCTGGAAACGTTGCTCATTCAAACTTGTATTGTATTCGTATTTCGCCCTGATGGTTCCTTCGATATGAGGAGTAAACAAGCTATCGGACGAAATAGCAAAAAGCTGAAAAGCCACACAAAAGAAAAGGAGTGTAAATTTAAGTTTCATCATTTTATAGGTTTCTCGTAAATTATTGTTTTATACAGTTTAAAATAAAATCGTCCCATCTGTTATAAAGTTCTTCGACGTTTGTCAATACAATGTCGGCACCCGCGATGTGTAACACATCCACCCCCAGCGGACCGGTATCGAGCCCAAAAGTATACAAACCTGCTGCTTTGGCTGATTGAATACCCAGGGGTGCATTTTCGATAACTACAACCTCCCAGGCTTGCAATCCTGATTTAGCAAGAGCCTTTAGATAGGGCTCGGGGTGGGGCTTTCCATGGCTTACATCGTAAGCCGTTATCATATTTTCTTTTGTAAAAATACCTGGAAAATGGAGTTGTAAACTGTCGATAAGCGTCGACTGTCCCGAACCTGTCACTAAAAAAATCTGCAAACCTTTACTTTTTATATATTCAAGCATTTCAAGGGCAAAAAACATTGGCGTTGTTTTACTTTCAGCTTCAAAGTAATTTGTTTTCAGCTTATATATCTTTTGTTTTTCGTCCGGTGTAGCATTTCTTCCATATGTGCGCATAAAAGCACCATCTATTGTGGAATCGCCGGTGCGACCTTCGTTCATATAAGCCTCGAAAGCAGTGAACGGAATATTCATGTCGCGCATGGCCTGCACCCATGCAGATGCATGAAACGGCATGGAGTCGAACAAAACACCATCCATATCGAAAAATACCGCTTGAGGCGACAACGATGGATAATTGTTAGATTTTAAAAAGTGTTGTATAGAGCGTGAAAACATCAAATTTCTGTTTTTGTGCACAAAGATAATTGATTTAGTGCTTATAATCGAAAAAAAGCTATGAATTGAACTATAACTATTGTCATTTTTTTTAATGCACATCACTACTATCCGAAACTTTAAAAATTGAAAAAGCCTGAGAATCTCATATTTT
>CAYMHE010000037.1:0-24955 GCA_964390175.1 uncultured Paludibacter sp. | reverse complement strand
TGCTATTGTAACGTTGTCAGAAGCCTTTGTATTGACTGTCGATTGCTATTGTAACATCGTCAGAAGCCTTTGTATTGACTGTCGATTGCTATTGTAACGACCTTCGATTGCCTTTGTATCGACCTTCGATGTCATTTGTTTGATCGTCGATATCAATTGATTTAACATCAGCATCAGTTGTTTTAACATCAGCATCGTATGTATCGACCTTCGATGCCATTTGTTTGAGCATCGATATCAATTGTTTTAATGCCGATATCAGTTGTTACTTAAAAGCTAAAACGACTGCATATCCACCAGTCGTCGGTAAATGCCGTTTTTAGCAATTAGTTCGTCGTGTTTTCCGCGCTCCACAATTCGTCCTTCCTGCATCACACAAATTTCATCCGCCTTTTTAATTGTCGACAAACGGTGAGCAACTACGAGCGTTGTTCGATTCTGCATCAGGCTTTCCAACGCTTCCTGCACCAGCTTTTCCGATTCGGTATCGAGGGCCGAAGTGGCTTCGTCAAGAATCAGAATGGGTGGGTTTTTCAGAATAGCCCTGGCGATACTGATGCGCTGACGCTGTCCGCCCGATAGTTTGCTGCCGCGGTCGCCTATGTTTGTTTCGTAGCCTTGCTCGGTAGCCATTATAAACTCATGTGCATTTGCAATACGGGCGGCTTCTATCACCTGATCCATTGTGGCATTTTCCACTCCAAAAGTGATATTATTGAAAAAAGTATCGTTGAACAAAATGGCTTCCTGATTCACATTGCCCAGCAGTGTTCGGATATCGTGTGTGCGAAGTTCGCGCACATCTACGCCATCAATTAAAATCTGCCCTTCCTCGGCATCATAATACCTCGGTACAAGGTCCACAAGGGTGGATTTACCTGATCCCGACTGACCTACCAATGCTACCGTTTTTCCTTTTGGAATAACAAGATCGATGTTTCGCAGCACCCAATCGGACTGATAGCGGAAACTTACATTCCTGAATTCTATTTCGCGATTGAAACCATGCAAAGGCGCAGGCATTGCCGGCTCTTGTATGCTGTTTTCGCTTTTCAGAATTTTATCCACACGCTCGAGCGAGGCCAGCCCTTTGCGTATGCTGTAGGATGCTTTCGATAAATCTTTAGCAGGGGCAATAATGCTGTAAAAGATAACAATGTAATAAATAAATTCTGCCGCGCTTATAGTGCTGTTGTTGCCAACTATTAATATTCCGCCAAACCAAAGCAAAACAGCAATCACGGCTGTCCCGATCAGTTCGCCCAGCGGATGTGCAAGGTTGTACCTGCGGTATAAACCTGTAAAAGTCTTTCGTATCTTTTCGTTCAACTTCGAAAAACGTTCTTCCACCTTGTGTTCGGCGTTGAATGCTTTTACAATCCGCAATCCGCCTATCGTTTCTTCAATTTGCGAAAGCATTTCGCCGGTTTCTTCCTGTCCTGCAGTCGATGCCGTTTTAAGGTTTCGTCCGATACGACCAATCAGCCAACCGCTAATTGGTAACAACACAAGTACAAAAACAGTAAGTTGCCAGCTCATGGCCAGCATAACCCCAAGATAAATAAGGATAATCAGCGGATTCTTAAACATCATCTCCAGCGAACTCATGATCGAAATTTCCACTTCGTTCACATCGTTCATCATGCGCGACATGATATCTCCCTTTCTTTCTTCGGAGAAAAAACCAATGGGCAAACTCACAATTTTACGGTACAACTGATTCCGGAGATCGCGCACTACGCCCATGCGGATGGGAATCATAAAATACGAACCGAAATAAGCCGTTCCTACTTTAAAGGCAGTCATTATGATTAAAAACAAGCCGAGGTAAAGCAAAGCCATGTTGGAGCCCACCTGCTGAATCATTTGTTCTATTCCATAAAACAGGTTGTTTTTTAGTGCTGAAACAATGTCCGTCATTTCACTGTTCCAGGTCCATTCGCGGTAAACACTCACAGTGTTTTCTTCTAATTTGAATAAAATCCGCAAAACAGGGATAATGGCAGCAAATGAGAACAAACTGAATATTGTTGAAAGCAAATTCAGGGACAGACTCAGTACAACATATTTTTTATAGGGAGGTACGAATCGTTTGAGTAAAACGAAAAAGTTATTCATTTATTGATAGTTTTAATGCTACGTTCCGGTATCAGATGCCTGTGTAATTTCTTGGAGAAATTCTACGTAATTCTTCTTTTACAGTATCTTCTACATCAAGAGTTTCTATAAAGTCGCGGATCGATTTTTCGGTAATTCCTTCGTTGGTGCGTGTCAGGGCTTTTAATGCTTCGTAAGGCGCCGGATACGCTTCGCGACGCAGAATGGTCTGAATACCTTCGGCCACTACTGCCCAGGTATTGTCAAGATCTCTGTAAATCGCAATTTCATTCAGCAACAGCTTTTCAAGTCCTTTGAGTATGCTCTGCGTTGCTATCATTGTATGCGCAAAAGGCACACCCACATTGCGCAAAACAGTGCTGTCGGTCAAATCGCGCTGAAGGCGTGACACCGGAAGTTTTGCCGACAAAAATTCGAACAAGGCATTGGCAATGGCAAGATTTCCTTCAGCATTTTCAAAATCGATAGGATTTACTTTGTGAGGCATAGCCGATGACCCGATTTCGCCGGCTTTGATTTTTTGCTTGAAATACTCCATCGATACATAAGTCCAAATATCGCGGCAAAGATCTATCAGAATCGTATTTACGCGTTTCAAAGCATCGAACTGAGCGGCCATATTATCGTAGTTCGAAATCTGTGTCGTCCATTGTTCGCGTTCGAGTCCCAGTTTTTCGGCAACAAAACTGTTCCCGAATTTTTTCCAGTCGATGGCCGGGTAAGCCACTGTGTGCGCATTATAGTTTCCGGTGGCACCACCAAATTTGGCGGAGCAGGGAACTGCTTTCAAAAAGTCTATCTGCTGATTCAGTCGGCTTACGTACACCATAATTTCTTTTCCCAAACGGGTAGGCGATGCAGGCTGACCGTGCGTTTTGGCAAGCATCGAAATGTCGCGCCACTCATCGGCCAAATGATGCAATACCTGAAGCAATTGATCCATCTCGGGCAAATAAACACTTTTTAAAGCCTCTTTTATCGAAAGCGGAATAGAAGTGTTGTTGATGTCCTGCGATGTGAGTCCGAAATGAATGAATTCCTTGAACTGATCGAGCCTGAAAGCATCGAATTTTTCCTTCAGAAAATATTCTACAGCCTTCACATCATGGTTGGTTGTCTTTTCAATTTCCTTAATTCGTTGGGCATCCGCCTCCGTAAAGTTTTGATAAACTGATCTTAACTTTGGAAAAACATCCGCAGGAACCTGTTCCAGCTGCTTCAGGGGTATTTCGCACAAAGCAATAAAATATTCCACTTCTACCAATACCCGATAACGGATCAAAGCATATTCTGAAAAAAAGGCTGCATAAGCTTCTGATTTTGTACGATAACGACCATCAACGGGAGAAATAGCGGTCAGCAAGGATAAATTCATAAACGACGGATATTAATGATTGAACAATGGAAAAATAAATTCGAGTCGGTTTAATTTGTTTTGTTTCAAACAAGTAACCATATTGTTTGTCAAAATACAGTAAGGAACTAACAATGTGCAAAGTTAATCAATTTAGCCGGAATTAAAAAGTTTAAACGCACTCCTTGCATTGCTGAAACTTTTTCCATACTTTTGTTACAAGAAATGCATAAAAACACACGAAACGGGTTTCAATCATTACAAATGGTTTGCCGCTATGTGGATGAGAATAGAAATTACAAACCAAATTATTTACAAACGAAATTAGTTAATTAGATGAGATATATAAGAATACACAAAGAAGGACGTTTAATTTTAGGTTCATTACTGCTTATTTTATTGTTGATGAATCTTTTTATATACATTAAATTCCAATTGGTGGTATTGGCAATAAATATTGTTGTTTCTGCCTTACTTCTTTTCTTCTTTGCCTATTTCTTCCGCAATCCTGTGCGCAGGGTTGTTATCGACGACCCCAGTTTGGTGGTTGCTCCGGCCGATGGAACAATCGTAGTGGTGGAACCGGTGGAAGAGAATGAGTATTTTGGCGATAAACGCATACAGGTATCTATTTTTATGTCGGTTTTTAATGTTCATGCCAATTGGGTGCCGGTTCGTGGGACTGTTATCAAATCAATTCACCACGATGGAAAACATATGGCTGCTTTTTTACCAAAATCAAGCACCGAAAACGAACGCTCAACCGTTGTGATTGAAACCGAGTTTAAAACTCAGATCTTACTCCGACAAATTGCCGGAGCGTTGGCTCGCCGCATTGTTACTTATGCACATCAGGGTAAGGAATGTCATATCAACGAGCATCTTGGATTTATAAAATTCGGATCGCGTGTCGACATTTTCTTTCCACTCGACACCGAAATATTTGTCCAGGTAGGCGAATCTACAATTGGAAACGAAACCATTATTGCCCGTTTAAACGAATAAAAAGATGACTATTGATGAAGCCCAGAAGTTGGTCGACGACTGGATAAAAACCTATGGTGTACGTTATTTTGGCGAATTGACGAACATGGCCATTTTAACCGAAGAAGTGGGCGAACTGGCAAGAGTGATATCGAGAACCTATGGCGAGCAGTCGTTCAAAGCATCGGACGAAGCATACAATATGGCCGACGAAATGGCTGATGTATTGTGGGTATTGATTTGCCTGGCCAACCAAACAGGCGTTAACCTCACCGAAGCCTTTGAAGAAAACATTCGAAAAAAAACCGAACGCGATAGTGAAAGGCATTTGAACAACGAAAAGCTGATTTCGTAGCATAAAAACTACTATTAAAGTTCGAATACCTCACATTTCCATTTAACAATAAAATTATCAACAAATTAATTTTTAAGCAATGAGTAAGTTTGACGATTTATTTAAAAAATATAACTGCGATGCGCTTAGCGAACAAGCGGTTAAACAAGATATAGAACGCATACTGTCCCAAAATTTTGATGCGAACAACAATGTCGAAGTGTACAAACAATGTCTGAATCTGATTGACCTGACTTCGTTGAGTGGTACCGATACGCATACCGAAATCAAATCGATGGTCGAAAAGGTAAATGATTTTAAGTCATCTTTCCCGCAACTTCCCAACGTGGCTGCCATCTGTGTTTATCCCGCATTGGTGCCTGTTGTAAAAGAGAATATTAAAGAAGATATTGGCATCGCTGCTGTTTCGGCAGGTTTTCCGGCATCGCAAACATTTATCGAAGTGAAAGTGGCTGAAACAGCTATGGCTGTAATGGAAGGCGCTACCGAAATTGATGTGGTGATTTCTATCGGAAAATTCCTCGAAGGAAATTACGAAGAAGTATTCGAAGAACTTACTGAGCTAAAAGCCGCCTGTCGGGACGCTCATTTAAAGGTAATTATCGAAAGCGGAGCTTTACAGTCTGTTGCCAATATCAAAAAAGCTTCGCTGTTAGCGATGGCTGCCGGTGCCGACTTTATAAAAACTTCGACAGGAAAAATGCCCGTTGCAGCAACTCCTGAAGCTACTTACGTTATGTGCCAGGCCATAAAGGAATGGTATGAAAAAACAGGCGTAAAAGTTTCGTACAAACCGGCAGGTGGCATTGCCACTACCGAAGAAGCTGTGAAACATTATACCCTTGTAAAAGCAATTCTTGGCGAGGAGTGGTTGAACAATAAAATGTTCCGCTTCGGAGCAAGCCGATTGGCCAATAACCTGCTCACTTCAATCGAAGGAAAAGAAATTAAGTATTTCTGATAACGCAGCGATCAAAACAAAAGACAGCCGGTGAATTCAAACTCACCGGCTGTCTTTGTTATTCTTTAATTTTTTTGCGATATTTTTGAGTTGAGCAGAATAGCATCCCTTCTACTACAACCCGAAACTCAAAACCCGAACCTCGAAACTCAGAACCCGAAACTGATTATATATTTCGTCCCGCAGCAAATTCAGCGCACATGATCAGGGCCTCTTTTACATCGCTATCTGCAAAATTGTTAAGTTCGGCTATGGCTTTGTTTTTATAGGTTTCCATGCAATTGTTGGCATAATCAACTCCGCCATTATTCCGTGCAAATTCCATAATCAGATTAATGTTATCCGCACTAAAATCCTTTCTATCAATCATCGACATGATATCTTCCTTTGCAGTTCCTTCAGAATTCTGAAGCGCATAAATAAGTGGTAAGGTAACTTTTCCATCTTGCAGGTCGTTTCCGGTAGGTTTGCCTATTTCGATATCCTGATAATAATCAAAAATATCATCTTTTATCTGAAAGCAGATACCAAGGTTTTCACCAAAGCTTTTCAAATGATTTTTTACCTCAGCACTTGCGTTGACCGAAAATGCACCCACTTCGGCGCACGTTCCAAAAAGTAATGCCGTTTTTTTACGAATTACTTTAAAATAATCTTCTTCCGTTATTTTTGTTTTCTTTGTGTTCGTCAGCTGAATCAGCTCGCCGTCCGAAAGCTCCATTCCGATATTTGCAACAGCATACAGAATATCAAGGTTCTTTGTTTTTGTAGCGTTAATAAGCGAGCTTGACAGCATGTAGTCGCCGGACAGAACTGCAATTTTGTTCGTCCACCTTGCATTTATCGAGGATCGTCCTCTTCTTTCCATTGTGAAATCGACCACGTCGTCGTGAATCAGACTGGCGTTGTGCAAAAGTTCGAGCGATAAGGCGCCGTTGTACGTTGCCTCAGTTACTTCACCACAGAGTTTTGCTGATAGTATTGTGAGTATGGGGCGCAACTGCTTTCCTGAACCCTGAAGAATATATTCGTTTACGTTCGAGAGCAGAGGGTTTTCAGTTTTAAGTGCTTCGGCAAAAATACTCTTGAAAATGCGCATTTCTGCTGAAATCGGTTGCCTTATTTTGTCAATTAAACTCATGGAGTTATATAAAATATTTTTGGTTGCAAAAGTAATCATTTTTACAAAACAGTTGCATCTTGTGCAACTAATTATAACAAGTAATTGTGCTAAAACACGTGGCTGTACTTTTTTGTTTTGCTAGAAGGCTTTATTAACAAGTCACCATTGTTCGCTACGGCTTAAATATTCTAAAAACATCATTCTACTCGCCTTTTCGATTAAAAAATGTATCTTTGTTCTTATAATTTCCTTGTTTTTTTAATTCTCTCAATTCCACTAAAAATGAAAAAACTATTCCTCATAGACGCTTACGCCATTATTTATCGCGCTTACTATGCATTTATCCGTGCTCCACGCGTCAATTCCAAAGGGCTTAATACTTCAGCTATTTATGGCTTTGTAAATACGCTCGAGGATGTTTTGAAGCGCGAAAAGCCCACACACATTGCTGTGGCCTTCGACCCAAAAGGAAAAACCTTTCGTCACGAAGCTTACGACCTCTACAAAGCACAACGCGAATCAACTCCCGAAGATATTCGCCTGGCCGTTCCCATTATCAAAAAAATTGTTCAGGCTTATAATATTCCTGTACTCGAAGTGCCCGGCTTCGAAGCTGATGATGTGATCGGGACTATGGCTAAAAAGGCTGAAATTGCCGGTTTTGAAGTATTTATGCTTACGCCGGATAAGGATTACGGGCAATTGGTTTCCGATCATATTTTTATGTATCGGCCTAAGCATACCGGTGGCTTCGAGATTATGGGACCCGACGAAGTAAAGGCAAAATACGATCTGGATAGTCATGAACAGGTCATTGATTTACTTGGACTGATGGGCGATGCTTCTGATAATATCCCCGGCTGTCCGGGTGTTGGAGAAAAAACTGCTGTTAAACTTTTAAAAGAATTTGGCAGTATTGACAATCTGCTTCTCAATACCGATCAGTTGAAAGGGGCGCTGAAAACAAAAGTAGAAGCCAACAAGGAACTTATTATTTTTTCGCGATTTTTAGCAACGATCAAAATCGATGTCCCTGTTGATTTTGACGAGAATGCTCTCGAAATTGAACCTGTAAATGAAGCCGATCTTCAGGCTTTGTTCGATGAATTAGAGTTCAGAACCATGTCGCAATCGAAGTTCAAAAAGCCTTTTACATCACTGCCACCCGACGAAGCCGTTACGAGCATTCAGTTTGCCCGACCCAAATCTCCGAAAGGTCAGACTTCTCTTTTCGACGCCTTCGATGCAGAGGATGAACCCAAACATACAAAGTCAGAGAAGCCGAAAGAAGCAACGGTACAGTTATTGGAAGAAGCTCCTGAAAACGGATTGTTAACGATCAAAAACGTTCCGCATAAATATCATTTAGTCGATACGAAAGTAAAGCGTGCTGATTTGGTTTCGAAGCTTTTTATGCAAAAATCGGTCTGTTTCGATACCGAGACTACGGGACTTAATGTGTTTACTGCTGATTTGGTCGGACTCTCATTTTGCTTTACAAAAGGAGAAGCCTACTACGTTACGCTTCCTGCCGACAAATCCGAAATCAGCGATGTGTTGCACGAATTCAAGGCTTTTTTCCAAAGTGAGCACATCGAGAAAATAGGACAAAACATTAAATTCGATTTGCTTATGCTTGCCATGTACGGTATTGAGTTAAAAGGGCCGATGTTCGATACTATGATAGCGCATTATCTGGTTCAGCCAGAGCTGCGGCATGGAATGGATTATTTAGCCGAAATTTATCTGCGCTATCGAACAATACATTACGATGATTTGGTGGGTGGTAAAGGAAAAAATCAGATTGACATTCGTTTTGTCGATCTGGATTTGCTGTGCGATTATGCCGCTGAAGACGCCGACATTACTTTTCAGTTAAAAGAAATACTTGAAAAAGAAATTCACGAAAATGGACTTCAGAATTTGTTTTACGAAATTGAAATGCCATTAATGAAAGTATTGGCGCGTATGGAGCAAAATGGTGTCAGAATCGATAGTGAAGCGTTGCGGCTCAGTTCTGTTGTTCTCACAGGAGAAATGATTGAATTGGAAAAACAAATTCATGAGTTAGCCGGATACGAGTTCAATGTTTCGTCGCCGGCTCAGGTGGGCGAAATTCTTTTTGATCGCTTAAAGCTCGACGAAAAAGCTAAGAAAACGAAAACAGGCCAGTATTCAACCTCCGAAGATGTACTCGAAAAGATCCGTTCCAAACATCCCATTATCAGCAAAATTCTGGATTATAGGGGATTGAAAAAACTTTTGAGTACCTATATCGATGCCTTACCTCAACTGATCAATCAAAGCACAGGGAAAGTACATACATCATTCAATCAAACAGTTACTTCTACAGGAAGGCTCAGCTCTACCAATCCGAATTTGCAGAACATCCCCATTCGTGATGCTCAGGGCAAGGAAATCAGAAAAGCATTTATACCCGACGACGGCTGTGTATTTCTGAGCGCCGACTATTCGCAAATCGAACTCCGCATTATGGCGCATTTAAGTGGCGATGCTAATATGCTCGATGCTTTCAACAGTGGGCATGACATTCATACGGCAACGGCCGCGAAAATTTTCAAGAAAGCTCTCGATGAAGTAACTACTGACATGCGGCGAAAAGCTAAAACCGCGAACTTTGGAATTATCTACGGTATTTCTACTTTTGGGTTGGCCGATCGGCTCAGCATTCCGCGCGCTGAAGCCAAAGAGTTGATAGATGGGTATTTTGCCACTTATCCTGATGTGAAACGGTACATGGATGAAGCCATACAGAAAGCCAAGGAGGCTGGCTATGTGGAAACTATTTTCGGACGGAAACGCTTTCTTGCTGATATTAATTCGCAAAACAGTATAGTGCGTGGGTATGCTGAGCGAAATGCAATAAATGCTCCAATTCAGGGTTCGGCTGCCGATATTATAAAAATTGCTATGGTGAAAATTCAAAACCGTTTGGAAAAGGAAAATCTTCATACAACGATGACCATGCAAGTGCACGATGAGTTGAATTTTAATGTTCCGGCTTCCGAAGTCGAAATTGCAAAAAAAATAGTAGTCGATGAAATGGAAAACGCTATAAAGCTGCAAGTTCCACTCATTGCCGATTGCGGCATAGGCGCTAATTGGTTGGAAGCACATTAAGAAATTGGTAAAAAATAAAACATCAGGGATTTCGAACTCGAAGCTCCGGTAGAAATGCTGGGAATGATAAAAGTGAGCGAGTGGATTGAAATTGATTTCAACCTGAGGTGCAAAATTACTGTCGAAAATACATTTGCGGCGCAACAATAAAATGTTTTGTGTCTTGTCGGGAAGTTTTAAAGCCAGCACTGTTCGTTTAGTAGGGTAGATGGCTTTGTTTTTTGGGGAGAAAGAGCAATTGTTTTTGAATTTTGCCCATGACAAAAAAGCCCTATTCCAAAAGGAAAAGGGCTTTTGTATTCAATTGAATCAGCAATTAAGCTAATTTATTAACATAAACCGTCAATTTTGATTTCAGGTTACTTGCTTTGTTTTTATGTATAATATTGCGTTTTGCTAATTTGTCAAGCATAGCGCTGATCTTAGGCAACATTTCAGAAGCTACAGCTTTATCGGTTGTTGAACGCATTTTACGAACAGCGTTACGAGCTGTTTTTGCAAAATACCGATTGTGCAATTTGCGTTTTTCGGTTTGACGAATTCTTTTGATTGAAGATTTGTGATTTGCCATCTCAAATTTGCTTTTTAAATATCTTTTTTTATAACTTTTTTTGTAGTCCATAGGGGAGTCGAACCCCTCTTTCCAGGATGAAAACCTGGCGTCCTAACCGATAGACGAATGGACCAGAATGTTTTAGAACGTTTGCGATTCAGAAATTGTATCTCTCAATTGCGGCTGCAAATATACGGCAGTTTTTTGAAACTACAAAGACTTTCGGGGAAATATTTTTCATTATTTTATAAATGTCTATTTTTGAGTGGCCTTTCGTTTTTGTTTTTGGTCAATATAATTGCAATGTGGCCTGTTTCGGGAATAAATTTCTTATTTTTGTACCTTCATTCATGTTAATATGCTTGTAAAAACAAACGGAATTGTTCTCCATTCGCTAAAATACAACGATAATTCAACGATTGTAAGTATTTATACTTCTCATTTTGGACGGATATCTTATATGGTTCATGGCGTAAATAAAAAGAAAGCAAAATTCAGAGCATCGTTTTTGCAACCTCTTTCTATAGTCGAAATTGATGTGTATCACGTTCCGGCGAAAAACCTCCAAAGCATAAAAGACATACGAAGTGTTTATCCATTTGTAGGGATTCCGTTTCATCCGATAAAGAATTCACTTGCATTGTTCATTTCCGAAATTTTGTTTCGGGCGCTCAAGCAAACTGAGCCAGACGAGAGTTTATATCATTTTTTGGAGAACTCAGTACGTGCACTTGATTGCTGCGACGATGGGCTTGCGAATTTCCATTTGGTGTTTATGCTTAAATTAAGTCGCTATCTTGGTTTTGCTCCCAATAGCGAGGGAGAGGAGGATAAGTATTTTGATTTGCTAAATGGTGTTTTTATCCATGAGAAGCCACCACATGTACATTTCATAGCCGCTAATGTGAATAGTGATTTCATAAGAATTATGCAGTCGGATTACGTGGATATGTCTGCTGTAAGTATCTCCCGCGAAGATCGCTTCAAACTTCTGGAGGCTCTTGTAGAGTATTATAAGTTACATGTACCCGAGTTTTACGGATTAAATTCATTGCCGGTGCTGCATGCCTTGTTTGATTGATGACTGCAATGAAAATTGATACGACAATAGCATTAAAAATGATTTGAAACAGAATGGGTGATCAGGCGTTTTACAGATCAACTTTACAATAGGTGTGTAGCAGATAAATTTCAATAAAAACTTGTCTAATCCGGTAATAGTATTTAGCTTTGTAGTCGAACATAAAAAATCTCCGATTTACATGAGAATTAATCCCGAAGCGCAACGAACGCTTTTTCCGGAAGAATGTTTGCTCCGGGAATTGGCACGTCAGCCGCGTCTATCTATAGGTCTGCCTAAGGAAAACACGCAGGTAGAAACAAGATTGGCACTGACTCCCGAAGGAGTTGCGATAGTAACAGAAGAAGGGCACAGTGTGTATGTGCAACGTGGTGCCGGTGAGCCGATGTCATATTCCGATTTACAATACAGCGAGGCCGGCGCTTACCTTGTTGATACAGCTGCCGAGGTGTATGGTGCCGACATTGTTATGAAAATAGCTCCTCCTACCACAGGTGAGCTTGCGCTAATGAATGACCGGTCTTCTGTCTTTTCGATGCTTCAGCTAAGCAATCTATCGCCCGAAAGTATTGCTTTGATGATGAAGAAGAAAATGAATGCAATAGCTTACGAGCTGATTAAGGACGAACAAAAGGCATTTCCTGTGGTTAGTTCGGTTTCTGAAATTGAAGGTAGCACAGCCATTGCTGTTGCAGCCGAGTTGATGAGTAACGAAAGAGGAGGAAAGGGATTGCTGCTTGGAGGCGTAGCAGGCATTTCGCCCACCGAAGTGCTGATTCTGGGTGCGGGTATAACAGGTACAGTGGCGGCTCGCACAGCTCTGGCTTTGGGGGCGCAGGTCAAAATTTTTGATCACGATATTACCAAACTTCGAAAAATTCAGCATTATCTGGGTCAGCAGGTTTTTACATCGGTAATTCATCCCGCTGTTTTGTTTAAAGCGCTTGCCTCGGCCGATGCTGTTATTGGTAACTTAAGGTATATCAACGGGTCGGAACGGTTTATGATTTCGGAGGAATTAGTAAAAACAATGAAACCCGGAGCTGTGATTATAGATTTAAGCGTTGATCAGGGAGGATGTTTCGAAACTTCGAAGTGTCGGACCTTGAAAAATCCAACCTATGAAAAATACGGGGTTATTCATTATTGTGTGCCAAATATTTCTGCCCGTGTTGCACGTACTACCTCTATGGCGTTAAGTAATATATTTGCTCCTATTCTGCTCAAAATAGGGCTTTCGGGAAGCGTAAAAGTGGCTATCGCCGAAAGTTCAGGATTTAGAAATGGAGCTTATGTTTACGGAGGAGTACTTGTGAACAGACTTATAGGTAGCTATTATAACATTACTTCGAACGATATAGGTCTGCTTTTGGCAGGATATTAATTCATCAAAATTAAAACAACACAACATTCAGGTATGAAGCTAAAGAAAATTATTATCGCATTAAATTTATTCCTTATCACATTTTCTGTTTCGGCTTATGATGCCATCGGACATCGCATTATTGCCGACATTGCTTATCAGCATCTTTCGAAGAAAGCAAAAAAACAGTGTGATAAGTTGTTAGGTCAAAAAGGATTGGTGTATGAAGCTCCATGGGCCGACGAGATTAAAAGCGATAAGAGTTATGATTACAGCTATGACTGGCACTTTCAGAATCTGAAGGATAGTATGACAACTAATGACCTGAAAACCCTGCTCGAAAATCCGACAAGCGAAGGTGAGCATTTGTTTTATGCCATCAAAATAATGACTGAACGGTTGAAATCAAATCAGTCAGATGCCGAAGCATTGAAATTCCTCGTCCATCTTGTTGGTGACTTGCATCAGCCAATGCATTTGGGCCGTTCCGACGACAAGGGAGGAAACCGGGTGGAAATGAATTGGTTTGGAAAGAAAACTAATGTTCATGCTGTTTGGGACAGTCAAATTACGGCAAGCAAATTCATGTCTTATTCGGAATTTAGTTCCTATCTTCAAAATAAATTCAGGCCGAAGGAAAATTCTTTTAAAAACTGTAGCATTCTACAGTCGTTGGAAGCAGTTTATGCGGTTCGGAATTCAATTTATGCTTATGATATGAAAAATACAAACAATTATCATTATGTTTATCGTTTTGCCGATGACCTTGACGAAATGTTGTTCAGAGGCGGAATGCAGTTGGCCAACGTGCTTAATGGGATTTTTTGATTTTTCATTGAAATAAAAGAATTTATAAGTCCAATTGTTTTGCTTCCCGGGTACAATAGTGCCCGGGATTTTTTTTGGAAACAATTATATCTTACTGGTATTGGACGGTATGGTTGGTGTGCCTGAATTAGCCCAAAGTCATCTCACCACACAAGCTTATGCTTAGTTTGTGTCTGATTTCAGCTTGTGAACTGCATTCTCCCAAAAGGCACATTAACTTAGCTATTATAGCCTCGGTGGTGCAATCGTAGCCACTTATTACGCCTGCGTTCACAAGGTTCAGGCTGGTTTCGTAACGCCCCATTTCAACAGTTCCTGTGCTGCACTGGCTTTTGTTAATAATAAGAATTCCTCTCTCGCTGGCTGCCTTAAGTTCCTGAAAAAACCAATCGAGCCGTGGAGCATTTCCTGCACCAAAACTTTCGAGAATGACAGCTTTGATGCCGCTGATGTTCAGAATGGCGTGGACGGTAGAACGTGTAATGCCGGGAAAGAGCTTCAGAACGGCCACGTTCTGATCTATTTGAGTGCGTACGCGTAATTTGGTGTCGATGTCGGGATAATGAATGTACGACCGGAAATACTTGATGTGAACTCCTGCTTTGGCCAATGGAGGATAGTTGTATGAATTGAAGGCGTTGAAATGTTCGGCGTTTTTCTTGGTTGTTCTGTTTCCCCTGAATAGTGTGTCCTCAAAAAATATGCATACTTCGGGGACGATGGGCAGCCCGTTTTCCTTGGCAGAAGCAATTTCTATCGAAGTGAGCAAATTTTCTTTCGCATCGGAACGCATCATGCCGATTGGCAATTGGGCACCGGTGAAAATAACAGGTTTTGACAGGTTTTCGAGCATAAAGCTAAGCGCAGAAGCTGTATGTGCCATTGTGTCGGTGCCATGAAGCACTACAAAGCCATCAAATTCATCATAATGTTCCTGAATTGTGAGTGCCAATTTCACCCAGGTATCGGGCTGAATATCGGAGGAGTCAATCAGCGGTAGAAAAGGAATGCTTTTGATGTGAACTCCTGTTTGTTTCAATTCAGGCATGTATTCTTGTAATCGGGCAAAATCTATCGGACGCAATGCGCCTGTTGCAGGGTCTTCGGACATGCTTATTGTCCCCCCCGTAAATAGCAATAAAACAGAATTTTCTTTTCCCACGGTCAATTTATACTAATTTGAGGCAAAGATAATGTAATTTTCCAGTATTTTACTTTCTTTTTGACATTATGTTTGTATGGGATTGAGATTGGTGAATGTTTCTGACTTTTTGTTTCGTTTCCTTGTGTTTTTGGAAAATAAGTGCACAATATTAACTGTATTTTTAGATTTTGTTTTTTTGTTTTTTTTTTGAAAGCAAAAAGTTCGTTGTCAGGAAAGTTTTACTTCAATCACCTTTGCAATACTGACATAGCACAAAAATCCGGTTACCTGATATCCCATTTGCCTGATCAGACTCATGTATTGCTGTACTTGCTGTGTGTGAACTTTGCTTTCGGTTTCGCCGAATTTGTAATCAACCACTGTCGCATTTTTATCCTGAATAACAATTCTGTCGGGTCGGTAAATATCACCTCCGGGAGAAAGAATGCTGGCTTCGTTAATGATTTGTAAATCATTCGAAAACCAGTCGTTTACATGGGGTAAAGACCAGAATTTATTTAATTCATCTCTTACAATGCGGCTTTCATTTTCGTTGATAAGCCCTTTCCTTATCATATCGTTGATTGTTTTTTCCTGATCAGATTTAATTTTGATTTGCCGTAAAATATCATGCATGATAATCCCGAAATTTAGGCGGCTTTCGTTCATATTTTGTTCTTTTCTCCAAAAATCCTGACTGATGTGTTTTATTTTGAGACGGTCGGTCACACTTATCGAAACATATTGATCTACATTCATTGTTGTTTCGGCCGGCGATGGTTCGGTGTATTTGTATTCCAAAGGCTCTCCAATGCAGAAAGTTGCCGTATCATTATTAAAATTACAGGTTAATTGATCGGAACTCGGTGCGTCCGTGCTATAATTGAAACTGTAATGCATTAATCCTGATAAAGATTTGATTTTTTCAACGGATTCGGGGGCTTTGTCGGCAAGAGGAGCAAAGCAGATTAATTCATGTCGCGCACGGGTAAAAGCCACATAAGCCACATTCAGGTTATCAATGTATTGATGCATTAACTCATCCAGATAATTCTCAGCAAAAATTGTTTCTGCCAATCCGGATGCATATTCAACAGGTAAAAGAGGGAGTTCATCAAAGGGTGCCTCTGTTGGTACACACCATAGCACATTTTTAAATCTACCTGATTTTTTGTCGACATCCCATTCGCAGAAAGGAATGATGACGACTTTAAAATCAAGACCTTTTGATTTGTGTATTGTCATAATTCGAAAAGCTTGTGCATTTTCGGGGGTTGATACAGATTGACGAATGCCGGTTTTATCCCACCATTTGAGGAAGCTGTACAAGTCGGTGGCTTTAGCTGTCGAGAATTTGTAAACCAGGTCTTGAAATGCCTGGATAAAGATAGCTTCGTTGTGCCACATTCCCAAATTAAATAATGCAATAATCTGCTCCACCATTTCGTACAACGAGTTGTTTTTGAGCTGGCTGAGTGTTTCGTTTTCAGTATCCGAAAAAAGTTGGGAAAACGCATTTTTCTCTGTCTTATCCGGAAAACAAGCATTCAATGCTTCGGTTTCGGACAGCCGGAGGCGAGCTCTTGCATATTCGTAATCTACGATAGTTTGCTGAATCGTGTCGTTGGGCTGAACAAACAGCCTTAATATGCCCACAAGAAAACGTACTGAAGCTGCCGAACTGATCAATAGTCCTTCGTTTCCCATAATGTCATAACTATATCCCGGTTTAGCTTCGGCTGACGATTTGTGAGTGAGTAGTTTGCGAATCACTTTCTGAGCATCATCGTTCTTTTTTACAAGTATTCCCACATCTTCGGGCCGATAGCCTCTATCCTGTAGTTCTTCGAGCAAAACAGGCAGGCGATTCAGTGTTTCGGCTTTCCACCCTTCATCATTTTCGTCCTGAGGAATGAAATTTATTTTTACGTAGCCTTCGCCTGCTTTGGGCGATACTTCCTGTTGCAGTTGGCCGTATGCATGCTCAATGCTTTGAGAGAGTGGAAGAAGATGAGGATAAACTGTCAGCGCAGAGGACAGGCTAAGGTTCAGTTTCTGTTGCAATAGCTGTGAGGCACATGCAAAAAAAGAATTATTAAATTCCACAATATTTCTGTCGCTTCTCCAGTTGGTTTTCAGGTCGTCGGTCTGAATTTGTTCCGGCCGAAAATCAAGCATTACTTTTTCGTCGAGCAGTTTCCAGTCTGAATTTCGCCAACGGTAAATACTTTGTTTTACATCGCCCACCACCAGGTTAAATTTACCTGAAGAAAGGCTGTTGGAAATAAGTGGGAAAAAGTTACGCCACTGGAGCGCAGAAGTGTCCTGGAACTCATCAATCATAAAATGATCAATATGAATGCCTGTTTTTTCGTAAACAAAAGGAGTTTCACTGTTATCAATAATGCGGTTGAGCAGCATATTGGCATCCGAGATGAGCATTGAATTTTGTTCTTCGGTCAGCTTTTTTATTTGCAAAGCCAAATCAGATAAAATTCCCAAAGTGTTGATATGTTTCAAAATAACAATGGCTGAATTGTACGGAACAATTCCCGAAGTCAACAAATTCAGTATTTGTTGTAATTTTTGCTGAAGACCATTGTTGCAAGCATTTTGGATGGCAGCAACAGTGTCTTTTGGCGCCGTTTTAGCGTGCCAATTGGACACATCGGCTACCATGTTTACAAATGAATCTTTCAGTTTAAACTCCCCGATAAGTATTTTATTCAAAGTTTTCATGGCGGAATTTGTGCCTCCTTTGAAACTTTCAGGTGTTAATCCATTGTTGGTGAGCAGATCAAGTGTATTTTGCGTTACCGCTTTGATGTCGGCTTCGAAGTCAGTCTGAATTTTACGGAGTTTCGATTGGTAATTGCGTAAAAAATCCCTGTCGTGCAGCTTTCGGTTGGTATCTTCGGCTTTGTCCTGATAACTTTCTTTGAAAATTTCTTTCCCCAGATCTTCTATGCTGCGCCGTGGGTTCCAGTTTTCCGACTGTTCAATTCGGTCTTCGGCAAACTGAGTCAGCCAGTTAAGCAATTGCCGGTTTTCGTCCTTCGACAGATCGTGAAACAGATTATCTACCGATTGCTGCAAGGTGCTTTCGTTATCGAGTTCGAGGTTGTATCCACCTTGTACGCCTATTTCGCGGGCAAACGAACGTATGACTTGTTGAAAAAAACGATCGATGGTGCTTATCGAAAAAGACGAATAATCGTGCAGAATAGCGATAAGGATGTTGCGCGAACGATCGTTGACGGCTACTTCACTCATTTTGAATGTACGCATTAAATCAGAGCGATAAGGCGACTTTTCGCCTTGCGCTAAGGCATGTAGTTCTTTCAGTATGCGGGTTTTCATTTCATCGGTAGCCTTATTTGTAAAGGTAACCGCAAGAATCCGGCGATAAGTCGCATCATTCACCGGATCGAAAAGCAGGTGAATATAATCCTGAGTCAGTCGGTATGTTTTTCCCGATCCGGCAGAAGCTCTGTATATTTTAAGCATGCATCAATCTTTTTTCTCGAGCTGTTTCTGAATTTTTTTTATTGCTGTTTCAATTGATTTTTCAGGTTCAATAACATTGAGCTCGCCCCAGAAGTCGGGATCGCTGAATCCGGAGGCCTCATCGCTGACGATAACATTTGAGCGAAGACGCTCCTTGCGGCTTGCCGGTTTTTCGGTTCCTGCTTTTTCCCAGTCGGTTACAGCCATTTCTATTGTTGAATAGTAGGTGGTGTTGAAAAGTCTTCTTTTCCAGTTGATGCGCAAGCCAAGTTCGATGCGGCTATAGCCATAGTACCATTTTCCATCTTTTTCGGTATAATCAATTCTGTAGTTTGCTTCTACCGGGTATACATTTGCTTTGAGTGGTTTGCGGATGATAAACATGCGACTTGAGGCTTCTCTGTCCTGTATGTTGAGTTTGAAAACTGCGCTTTTAAGTGCAAGGCTTTCTGCATCGATATAGAGTTTTCCATAATATAAAGGCTCATTACTGATGGTGCTTTGAATAAAATCGACCACGTAGATCAACCTGTTGTCGAGGCGCGTTGAACGGTCGAAACTGAATTCGTAATTCGTCATCATTTTTTCAGTAAAAATCATCGAAGGGTTTTTCATTACATCGAGATACAGTGAATTGAAAGGACCTCCCATAAGTTTGAATACAAGCGTATCTACTTTTGCATAATCAGTTTTTTTTCGGGCTTTGTACATTTTAACTACATCGGTTTTGTACGAAACGTAGGGTTGCTTGTATATGTCCACAACTGCCTCCGAAAGGGATGCATATGTTTTGTTTTTTTTGATAGTTTCGCGATAAAAGGCTGTCATTTGCGTTTCCTCACTGGAGTAGTTTTCACCAATTTTATACATCATGGCTTCTACTAGGGCTTTTGCATCCTTCGATATTACGCTTACTTCCGGAAGTTCTACTGAAATGGCTTCCAATTCTATGCGTGTTTTTTCTTGTAAAAGCTCGGATAGGGAAACCACACGGTTTTTATAACCCATATACCGCAAAGAAATCTTACCGTTTTTTACGGATGAGGATACTTTTATTGAGAATTCTCCATCGGTATTTGTAACTGTCGATATATTTGTTCCTACAAGTACTATACTTGTAAAGGCTAAAGGGTTGCCGCTTGTTTTGTCCACAACGACTCCCTTGAATTCATTAAAAGATTCGGGCATCTCAGGCGACTCGGCATAAACCTGCATGCCTGAATTAAAACTTAGTAAAAGAACAAATATACAAAAAGCCGGAATCTTAATTTTTGTGATAGCATATAGTCTCATAACATTAAATTTAAGAATGTAGCACATTAATATTCAATATGTTTAAGTAACAAAAAGTATATAAAAATAGTTTGTATTTTATTTATAAAAACCCGTATGATAAATGCATTTTTATTGCATAAGCTCATTTAGTTTACTACGAATTTACCTACATTGCGCCTTGTCCCGGAATAATTCTTGATAATATAAATCCCTTTTTCGAGTCCCGAAACATCGATTGTGGATTCTCCATTCATAGATGCGGCATGCATCAACAGAACGCCGCTGGTGTTGTAAATATAGAAGCGTGCCGATTCAGGATCGTTAGTTTTTACAAAAACCGAATGAGTTTCGCTGTTGTAGCTTACATAAAAAACATTTTCCTTTTCAGGATCCGAATTATCGCCATTCCACGCTAAATCCTTATGTTTTCCCCATACATATTCCGAAAGAACCGGGAAATCGACGTATGGATTTCGGTTGCCCTGTAGTTTGTATACGGCGTTGTTGCGGTTGATTTCTTTTTCGCTCACCGGGTCATTCCTGCTCCATTCCATCAATAAATTAATGGCATAGGGTTTAAACACAGGATAAGTATTGTTCGAAAGCATACTTGTAGTTCCTGTGCTTCGCCAGTTGGTGGAGTAGTCCTCGTAGCAGGTAACCATGTACATGTAGTCGCGGGCGAAATCACCCTTGTATTCATTTGCCGGTTCGAAAACAACACCAGGATACCCGGGGTAAGAACTGCTGCCTACTTTCACCACTCCATTTGAAAAAGAAGGCTTGCTTCCGACAATGCCCAGTGGATAATTGGATTTGGCCGTATTGGCTGTGGCATCCGAAGGGTAGAGGTTGTGTAAATCGGAATAAGCCACAGAGCTTTCGGGGTTTGTGCTCCACCAACTTTTAGGCATATTGTGTTCACGATTCATGCCCGACCATGAGGCTCGTTTGTTAGAGGAATACATATCCCAAAAGTAACCATCAGGATGCCAGTCGGTGCTGCGAAAGGATGTACTTGAACTATAATACTCGAGAACAGTGTGAGGTTTTATGGTTTGATGTAAAGCAGTTTTCAGTTCAGCATTTTTTTTTCCTACTGCAGGGTTGTAGTAATTGGCCGGAACCTGAGCAAAAAGGAAAGATACGCTGAAGATAAATAAAAACAGAAATTTGAACTTAAATAATGAACCCATTGAAATATGTAGTTTGAAAAGCTAGAGAGCTACAAAAATAATTATTTTAATCGAAGTTGAATACATAAATCGGATAAGTTTCAATAAATTCGGACATTGCGATAATTAAGAGTAGTCCTTGTTTTTTCAAATGGAAACCGAAAATCATATGATTCAAAGCGAATCGATAATTGTTTTTTGTGAGTGTTCTATACAAATGTACTGTGCATATTTGTTGCCAAATAAAAGTTTGCTGAAAGATTTATGTTTTTTCACATCATTCATCTTTCCCTACTCGTAAAAAATATGTACATTTGCAGGCAATATTTTTTCATAGTATGACTTTGTCATTTCTTGTTGAAATTTAAACATTTAAAAACAAATTCTATGTCATTTATTGCTGAAAGAGTTCAGATTGAAGGAGTAACATTTGATGATGTATTACTCATACCCGCCTACTCGAATGTGCTTCCCCGAAATGTTGATTTATCAACGCGTTTCTCACGCCGTATCGAGCTTAAAGTCCCTATTGTGTCCGCAGCCATGGATACTGTTACCGAAGCTAAAATGGCTATTGCTATTGCGCGCGAAGGTGGCATAGGTGTTATTCACAAAAACATGCCGATAGCCGATCAGGCCAAACAAGTCGAAATTGTAAAACGTGCCGAAAATGGTATGATTTCGAATCCGGTAACCATACGCAAGGGTGCTACTGTGGGTGATGCGCTTGCTATTATGTCGGAATATAAAATTGGTGGAATTCCTGTAGTGGATGAAGGTGGTTACCTTGTTGGTATAGTTACCAATCGCGATTTACGTTTTCAACGCAATATGTCTACCAGGATAGACGATGTAATGACAAAAGAAAACCTGATTACAACATCGCGATCGACCGATCTCGAAGCCGCAGCCGACATTTTGCAACAATACAAAATTGAAAAGCTGCCTGTTGTAGACAAGGACAATAAACTTGTAGGTTTGCTTACTTACAAGGATATTACAAAAGCAAAAGATAAACCAATGGCATCGAAAGATGCTCAGGGACGACTCAGAGTTGCTGCCGGAGTAGGTGTTACTGCCGATGTTTTTATACGTATCGAAGCATTGGTCGAAGCTGGTGTAGATGCGATAGTGATTGATACAGCCCACGGACACTCGAAAGGGGTGATAGACACTTTGAAGGAAGCGAAGAAGAAGTTTCCGGAAATCGATTTTGTAGTTGGTAATATTGCTACCGGCGATGCAGCACTGGCATTGGCTGAGGCTGGTGCCGATGGTGTGAAGGTGGGCATTGGACCTGGTTCAATTTGCACCACACGTGTTATTGCCGGAGTAGGGATGCCTCAGCTTTCGGCAATTTACGAAGTGGCAAAGGCTTTGAAAGATACTGATATTCCTGTGATTGCCGATGGTGGAATTCGCTATTCCGGCGATATAGTGAAAGCGCTTGCCGCTGGTGCTTATACCATTATGGCTGGTTCGTTGTTTGCCGGAGTAGAAGAATCGCCTGGAGAAACAATTATTTTCAATGGACGTAAGTTTAAATCTTATCGCGGAATGGGGTCGCTCGAAGCCATGGAAAAGGGTTCGAAAGACCGATATTTTCAGGATGGAGAGGCAGATGTAAAGAAACTGGTGCCCGAAGGTATTGCCGCACGTGTACCGTTCAAAGGTTCGTTGTTCGAAGTAGTTTACCAAATGATAGGCGGATTGCGTGCCGGAATGGGTTATTGCGGAGCACGTAACATCGACGAATTGCACAATGCTAAATTCACGCGCATCACTAATGCCGGAGTGGCCGAAAGCCATCCTCACGATGTGTCGATTACGAGCGAAGCGCCTAATTACAGCCGTGGAGAATAAAAAAGTTTGAAAAAATAGCGTGGATTTTATAACATAATTGTATTTTTGAACGTTAATACATATTCATGTTAAATGTATAAAAAACTATCAGATTAAATTTATGAGATCACTATTCATTTCATTTGCTTTAATTCTTTTTTCTACGGCTTTGTGGGCACAAGGCAGTGACCCTGTATTGATGTCAATCAATGGGAATCCTGTGTTGAAATCGGAATTTGAATATATTTATAACAAAAATAATTCGAACAACTCATTAGACAAGAAAACCTTGGATGAGTACGTCGATTTATTTATAAATTTCAAATTAAAAGTAGAAGAGGCTAAAGCCCAGGGGATTGATACTACCAAGTCATTCGTAAATGAACTTGCCGGGTATCGTTCGCAGCTTACTAAGCCCTATCTTACCGATTCGAAAGTTGATGAGAAGATAATAAAAGAGGCCTATGAAAGAATGAAGGAAGATGTTGAAGTAAGCCATATTCTGATCCGTGTTGCTGCTTCAGCTTCGCCAACCGATACGCTCGCTGCCTGGAAAAGGATAAATTCTATTGCAAAACGACTTGAGAAAGAGGATTTTGCTAAAGTAGCAAAGGAAACTTCCGAAGATCAGGATGCTGAAAAAAACGGTGGTTATATTGGTTGGATTTCAGCTTTCAATACTGTTTACCCATTCGAAAGCTCTGCTTACAATACGCCTGTCGGAAAAATTTCTAATGTAGTTCGGAGTGCTTTTGGGTATCATTTAATAAAAGTACATAACAAGAGAAACTCATTAGGCGAAATTTTGGTGTCGCATATCATGCGTTTCACAACTCAGGGCAACGCCGAAAAAAACAATGCTGCAAAAGCAAAAATAGATTCGTTGTATCAGCGCGTGTTGGCGGGCGACGATTTTGCTAAACTGGCTGCTGAGTTTTCCGAAGATAGAGCTTCGGCTACTAAAAATGGTGAGTTGCCCTGGTTTGGTACAGGACGAATGGTGCCTGAATTTGAAACTGCTGCTTTCGAAATTAAAAACATAGGTGACTATAGCCGTCCGGTACAATCGGCTTATGGTTGGCACATTATAAAGTTGCTCGACCGCAAAGGGCTTGGCACTTTCGAAAGTGTGAAAGCCGATATTGAACGAAAAGTGAAACGTGATGAACGTGCCAATTTCGGACAACAGGCGTTTGTTGCCAAGCTACGGAATGAATATAAGTATACCGAAAGTAGCGAAAACGTAAATGAAATTGTGAAGTTACTCGAAGGTAAAACGCTTGTAGATTCGGTATTTTTGGCCGAAGCGTCCAAGCTAAACAAAGTTTTGTTTACGTTTGCCGATAAATCTTATTCGCAGGCTGATTTTGTAGCATACGTTAAGAATAATGGTTTTGCTGAACAGACTGTAGCTTCCGAAATTGTGAAAGAGAAACTAAATCAGTTAGTAAACAAAGAATTGCTTGCTTACGAAGATACTCAGCTCGAAAAAAAATATGACGATTTCCGTTTTTTGATGAACGAATATCACGATGGCATTTTATTGTTCGAAGTGAGCAACAATGAAGTTTGGGACAAAGCATCGAAGGACACCGAAGGATTGGCCAACTATTTTGCAAACCACAAAGCAGACTATGTTTGGGAAAAACCCCATTTTAAAGGTTGGGTTGTTTCGTGTAAAGACAAAGACAGCTTTAAGGCGGCTAAAGCCATAGTGAAAAAATCGCACAACGATTCGATTGACAAGTATTTACGTACCCGTTTGAATGATAGTATTCAGTATGTAAAAGTTGAAAAAGGTGTTTATGTGCCGGGCGACAATAAGGCCATTGATAAGTTTGGGTTTAAGCTGAAAAAAGCCACATTTGAGCCAACGGCCGAATATCCATATGTTTTTGTAGTTGGTAAAAACCTGAAAAATCACCCCGAAGATTATACCGATGTTCGAGGCCTTGTAACTGCCGATTATCAGGAATATCTTGAAAAAGAATGGATTGCTAAGCTCAGAGCTAAATTCCCGGTTGTCGTTGACAAAAAGGTACTTGAGAAAATAAAAACGAACTGATAAAGTTTTACATTGAACAATATATCTACAAAAAAAGTCCTGAGATAGAATTCTCAGGACTTTTTTATGATCTGGTTAATTGAAAT
>CAYMHE010000036.1:9638-26473 GCA_964390175.1 uncultured Paludibacter sp. | reverse complement strand
ATGGGCTAAAGCCCAATCCAATTCATAGAGTCTACATCCCCTTTATCATCCCCTCTATAAACGCCACTTCTTCTTCGCTTAGCTCATACTTTAAACACCGCCGGCGTGCAATTATAAACCCAGGGCGATATCCATGAGCTGTTGTATGTTGCCCCTTCGGGGGTTTAAGCTTTATTTAATCGATTTTCTGACCCCTCCACAATCCTAATCTCCTCTTCCGTCAATTCATACAGCGCATACACCATGCGGTCAATTTCACGGTCCGTTTCGTCTATTTGTTTTTTGATTTCGAGGACTTTGGCTTGTTCGGCAATAAAGTACTCTTCCCATTCGGCTTCCTGAGCGAGGGTGAGTTTTACTTTTTTCTTGCCCAATTCAGCAATAAATTCTTTATAACTGAGCAAGTACCAGTTTTGCAGTTTGCCCGACAACTCTTCTAAGTCAAACTTACGTTGTAGCATACGTTGGAATTTTTGAGAGGCTTCAAATAATTCTTTGTTTAATATAAGAATTTTGTCCTCTTTATAGCTTAAATCACTACTTTGTATTTGTTTACTAATTGGAAAACTTTTAAAGTGCTGTAGTTTTACTTTAGGAAATAAGTCATCAAATTCAGAATAATAAAATCTAAAGTAAAACGAAAGTAATTTAGAACCCAAAATAGCAGCTACTGATTTAGGTTCAAATTTCGAACCATCGTAGAATCTTGCAATAAAAACAGATTGATCAATTACAAAATCTTTATCAATATACGTAACAATCAGTCTCTCTGAGGGAATTTGCCTCATTAAAACTCTTTTCCCAGAGAAAAATTTTGGTTCTCTTGGTTCAGCTAACCATTTACCATAACTAATATAACTATCATTATTCCAACTTAAATAGCCAGCTTGAACATTCCGACCTCTTAAATATGGTATAAAAGTTTCATCAACTATTTTATTTGATTGATAAGGGTCTCTTTCAATAAATTCTTTTGTATGCCCAACTCTTTTGTGATATACTCCTACTCCTCTACCAATATCTGCTATAGACTCTAATGGTATTGAATTATCAATTAACTTTTTAAAGATTCTGTTAATATCGGTCGTAAGATGTATATTTATTAAAGAATCCTTTTCTTCCAGCCAATTTGCTTGATTTTGGTATCCTATTATTTCAAATTGACTATTATTACATTTGCTTAGTTTTGTTAGTCCATTTTCTTTTGATTGGCTGAAAGACACTATCAGGGTATCAACAGATGCATCAACAAAAGTATTTGATTGCATCAATACTATTTCATTTATAAAAGTATTGGTTAAAAAGAATTTTCTAACATTACCTAAAAACAGATTATTGAGCCATGAGTTAGGAACTATTAAAGAGGAAACTCCATTTTTTGAAATTAAACTTATACTTTTCTCAAGAAACAATAAATATAGATCTATTTGATACGCAGAAGTCTTATAATTTGTATTGTAAAAAAGTTTTATTTTATCACTAAACATCTCCTCTTTACTATTCACATACGGTGGATTCCCAATCACTACATCGAACCCACCTTTTTTCTTTTCGTATTTTGATTTTGGCTCTGAAACAGCATCTAATTTTTCGGCATATTCGGCCAATTGTTTGGTTATTTCCAACGCTTCTTTCGATAAAGCAATTCCTTGTTCGGCTTTCAATTGCGCTTCTACCGATTTTTCTTTAATCAGTTTCAGATAATCGGGTACTTCGGTTTTTTCGAGCGGATTTACTTCAACCCGCTTCTGTTCACGCCCAAATACCTGCGGGAATTCTTTGTACCAGTCAAAAGCTTTGTCGCCTGCCACAGCAGGGTCGTCAATCAGCGAATTCCCACATTTGATATTTTTATTCAACGAACTGAGTTTACGGTGTGGTTTGGCAGTGCGCAACCAAAGCGATAACTTGGCAATTTCCACACTCTCTTCGTTGATATCCACCCCAAACAGGTTGTTTTCCAGAATGGTGTTTTCGATATTGGATAAACCCATGGAGTAATGATCATTCGAACCAGCAATTTTATCCTGCTGGTTGTCAATCCATTTGTGTTCGGCTATTAAAAAATCTAGGGCAGTATTCAGAAATGCACCGCTTCCACATGCAGGATCCACAATGGTAATTTGCAACAACCATTCACGGTAAGCATCAAATACTTTAAGGGCTTGTTTTTTTTTATCGGCACGCTTGTATTCAAATAGATTTTCGCCTATGCCCAGTTCCGTTTTCTTTTCTTCGCACAGCCGTCCAACTGTATTTTCAACTATGTATTGGGTAATATAGCGGGGTGTATAAAAAACGCCGTCCTGTTTGCGTTTCGAAGTGGTTTTCTCACCGGTAGTTATTTCATTGGCTACCTGTTCTATTTCATTCAGACTATTTTCAAAAATATGCCCCAGGATATTTACATCCACATCAGTATCGTAGTCGTAAACTGCTAACTTCAGCACATTTTCCGATATAACCACATCATCTAACCTTATTTGATTCAACACATCATCCGGGGCAAATAATCCTCCGTTATAGGCATAAATCTCTGTATTGGCATCTTTATAACCTACATCCAATAATTTGAAATACTTCACAAACCGACTGTACAAACTCTGATAATCGTTCATCGGGTCGGCATTGAACTTTTTCCACTTCTCTATGGTGGCTATAACCGAATTGGCTGGAAGTAACTGTTTGTCTTCAGCAAAAAACAGAAACAAAAAACGATCCAATAACTTTTGTGTCTTTTTGAACAGCAGGAGTTTTTCATATTCGGGGTTAAGCGTTACGATACTATCAAAAAGTTGTCGTTTAAATATCGAATAGTCTTTGTATAACTTTTTAGTAATAACATCCTCGCTGCTGACAGATTGATTTTTGATTTCCTGTGGCAGGTTTTTGGCTATACTCTCGTGCGAAAGGCACAACCATAAGCGACGAAATTCGTCGAAGCTAAGGTTGAACAAGTCAAACTCTATAAAATCAACGGCATTGTCGATATAAAACCGTAAGCGTTCAAAATTGGAAGTAACCACATAGTGGCAGTTCTTATGATTGTTTTTATAACCAAAAGCCTGTACCTCAACTTTCTTTAAATCCTGAGTTTTATGGTCTTTCAGCTCAATAACTGCTACTATCTGATTATTGATACTAATGGCTGCATCGGCACTTTTGGCATCGGTTTCGTTTTTCTTTTCCCTGATAAGGTTGAAGTTTGGGTGTGGTTGAGCAGTATATCCTAATATATCAACAAATAATGCTCTGACAAATTCACCCTGATATTGTTCCTCGATAACCTCCAGAATATTTGCCTGAATGGCAGCATTGCCAAAATAATCAACATATTTTTTGTAAATACGAACTAAGTCGGTGGTTATTCCTGCTATATACTGACGTTCAATCTGTGTTTGAAATAGTGACATGCTATTATTTTGGTATTTAAATGTAAAAAATCAGTTTTATAATAGATTTGGCTGTTTGTTTTTTTTTCATTCCTTCATCTTATCCATCCTCATAATTAATTCAGCCCCAAATTTAAACATTCCATTTCACAAAATCGACTAAATTCTTAAAATTTATTATATTAGTGACTTCGTGATATCAGTCCCTACAGGTTTTCAAAAGTGATTAGGTTTTTTTGTTCAAGGGTCTTTTTTATAATTGATGCTGGAATTTTAATAATAAAAAAACAAACGTCGAACTATTGTTTTCATCCCCGAAAGCCTCCCAAAAGCGTTTAATCTCTTTGTATTTTTATTCTTTTTCCCCAGCCAATCCGCCTAAATTAGCGTCTGAACGCCTGAGAATGGGTTTCTGAGTAAAATGGAAGACTTTTACACAATGTAAAAGCTTTTTATGTGAGTATTTTTTGCTTTTACATTTTGTAAAAGCTTTTCTTGCGGACTTTTTTTACTTTTACACCATGAGTGCTGTCATTTTCGTGCATAAATTCCCAATCTCAAAATATAAACGGAATAAATATACAAATGAATACTGTTTACACGATGCGGAATGAGAATTTTGACCTAAAAAAAGCCTTCCGACTTTCATCGGAAGGCTAATTTGATAGCTAAAACAGGGATCAGGCGGATTGTAAACCTTGTGCGGCTTCCGATTCAGTGCCACTTGTTTTAGAGCTGCTCTTACGGCTGGTCTTCACTTCACTTAAACGCTTTTCGATCACCGCAATGAGCGTTTTCCATGCGTCGGTATCGTGTTGTTTGGCCATCCAGCAGGTTTCTTCGTAATGTAGAGAGAGGGCTTCAACCATTCTCTTGCGCATAGCGCTGGGATAAAGCATACTTATCCTGTCGTTCCCACGTCCGGTGTACAGATTTTCGTATTCGCGTTGCAGGCGGTCGAGTTCATCAACGCGCTCACTAAGTTGAAGCTTTTCCAGATGCGCAACCATATTTTCGGCTTTCAGCATTTCGATAACGCGTATATACCTGATTGTTTGCTCTGCTATGCGTGCTCCTGCTATAGTGGTGCCCTGTGCGGTTAAAATCCTGACTACCTCAACAGCCGATTGTTTAACGCTTGCATCGGGCGAATTGAGCAGACCGGATGTGTAACCGACGATGGACTTGAATAAGCCCTGTCGTTTAGCGAAACAGATGTTAATCTGTTCCGACTGAAGTTTTTGAGAACGTGGTGCAAACAACGTTTGATAATTGTCGTTGACCTGTTTCAGTGCAATAAATTGCTTACTTGTTTGAGCTTGTTCAATACCTGAATTGCTCACTGCTTCGATAGTACGAAGGCTTAATGTTGCCAGTGTTTCGTTGGTAAGCTTATTTACACCGGACTTAAAATTCTGTATCATATTCTTTTAAAATATTTAATTATTAATTTTCTTATACCAATGAGATATAAGTATTTATTAGTTTGCAATATACTGCTTAGCATTAAAGATAACAGAAAAACAGTACATTACCGGTTTTTGAATGAGACATTTCTCATTGTTCGAACCATTTATTTTGTAAAAAAATGCTTGAGTACTCCGATATGGAGTGCAGGCGAGAGCTGTATTAGCTCAATGCAGGTAAGATAGTTGGGATGCGGGTTGCATGTACGCCAAAGATGGCATTAAAGATGTCTGTCGGATGGCTGCAGCAAAGTCCGAAAAGAAGGGTTAAAGTTATGGAATTTGATTTTCGTAAACGTAGAAACTGAGTAGAAACTTTTTGGTTTTTATATTTAGCCAGTCGGCGCATTAATTCCCTGGTGGATGGGCTGAATAGTTGATCAACTCTTACAGTCTGTTCAACTGATTTCCATTCCGACATAGAAGACTCGAATATAAAGATATCCGCTGGCAATTCAGATATGTCGGTGTAGCTGTCTTCCGCTATATCCTCCTCAGGTACAATACTGCCTGTTGTGATCAATTGATTTAATAAATTATAGTTTGTTGCTACAAATTTCATATACTGTGGATATCTGTCCTGTGGCAGTGTTTTAATGGTAATATATGTCAGTTCCGTTCAGTTAATTATATTTTTGACTTTATTTTTACCATAATGTAACATATCAAATTTTGTGCCAGTTCTATACATGGGTCAAATTGACATGTCTTGTCAGGTATTATGACCTTCAATTGGTTATTGTGTCAATCAACAATCATTTTGGCTGACAATTACCATGTCATTTCCGGGAAAATTGTGGTTTCACATCAATAAAACAATTTGGTAGCTCCGGACTTTTTACTTTATTTACAAAAAATTCATTCCCCCTTTAGTCAATTAGGAATCTATCCTCCATAGAAGACCTGCGAACCCCTCAATATTAACTGCAATGAAGTTGGCAGTTTGACAGGAATAATATACTTTTGCATGATGTATTTATTAAAAAAACACATGAACTCAAAGATTCCCGCATACCTCTACGAAAAAGGCAATATCACCCGCTTGATACTGTTTACGGCTATCTTCGCCCTGTTGTTTATAAATATTTTTCAGCCATTTAATTCGCGAGGATGGTATCCAAACATAACCGATTTCAAATATTTCTTTTTTTCGAGCCTGATCATACTCACCGGTATGTTGGTAGTCGTTATAAGCAGGCTCATCATGTTGGCTTACACCAGGAAACACGAGTTACTTTACTGGCAATACGCCATTTACATCATTGCCGAGATTGCGGCCATGTCGCTGTTTTTCACACTCTTTGCCAAATTTTTTCCAAGAACCGAAATTGAGCC
Organism: uncultured Paludibacter sp.; assembly: GCA_964390175.1. Lineage (GTDB taxonomy): Bacteria > Bacteroidota > Bacteroidia > Bacteroidales > Paludibacteraceae > Paludibacter. The sequence continues at coordinate 20,280 of CAYMHE010000036.1, read as the reverse complement.
ACGTGACATACTTGAAATTTTCGAACAATCGGCAAAAAACACAGCATGGGTACTATTGCTACCCTACTCAATATCATGGCTGTACTTTTCGTGGCGCGAAAAAAACCGTTTGCTCGAAGACATAAGCAAAACCAAACCTGAAACTGAAATACAGAAAAGAAATGTCATAGCTTTCACCGACGAAAAAGGAGACCTGAAACTTTCTATTGCGCTCGAAAACCTGCTCTATATAGATTCGGCCGACAATTATGCAACCATTCATTATATGAATAAGTCCAAACTATCGCATTATCTGATACGGAACACATTGAAATGGATGGAGGAAAACCTGACAAATGATCGGTCATTGGTACGCTGTCACCGTTCATACATTGTGAATCTGGACAAGGTAAAAGTATTGCGAAAAACAAAAGAAGGAATTTTTCTTGAAATGGATGCCTTAAATACGCCCGACATCCCTGTTTCAAAGACTTATTACGTAAAAGTGATGCAGAAATTTTCGAAGTATTCTGTCTGATTTTCTCTGAAACACGTCTGAGTCAGTTATATTATTTTGTTACACAGTATTTATAAATTAATTGCACGTTAACATTATGGAAATCGCTAAAGTATTCAGATCAAAACCTTACAAAACAGGCATTGCACTCAGTGGAGGAGGAATTAAAGGCTTGTGCCATGCCGGTGTATTAAAAGCGCTCGAAGAAGTAGGCATAAAACCCGATATCATTTCAGGCGTTAGCGCCGGCGCAATTGTTGGCGCACTGTATGCCGATGGATACACGCCCGATGAAATAGCAACGCTTTTCGAAGACATCAGTTTCAGGCAAATGACAAAATTCCGTATTCCCGATGGCGGGCTTTTCAGAATTGACGCTTTCGAGGAATTTATGCTGAAAAACCTGAGAGCAAAAACATTCGAAGCGCTAAAAATTCCGTTACGCATTGTTGCCACCAACCTGGACAAAGGCACAAGCGTCGTATTCGACAAGGGCAACCTCATCAATCCCATTATTGCTTCTTGCAGTGTTCCCGTACTCTTTACTCCAAAAAAAATTGATGGAGTAAATTATGTGGACGGAGGCGTACTTAAAAATTTCCCGGTATCAACTATTCACAACGATTGCGATAAAGTCATAGGCATCAATGCAAGTCCACTCGTTGCCGACGACTACAAACTATCGCTTATGAATGTAGCTTCGCGCACCTATCATTTTATGTTTAAGGCCAATATACTTCACGACAAAGAACTGTGCGACCTGCTTATCGAACCGGTAGATATGGGCAACTACGATACTTTTGATGTAGATAAGGGCAGAGAGATTTTTGAACTTGGCTACAAAACTACAATGCAACTTTTAGAAACTAAACTAAAATAAATCAATTCATTGACTAAGATATTTCAACGTTAATAAATTCCGATCGAGAACTTCCGGTCTAAGTCAAGAGCTTCAACTAAAGAACTTTTTCTTATTTGTAATGTTTTATCCTAAAAATCACAAATCTTTACAAATTCACCACAATTCAAACCATTTTCCTTTCAATCTGATACGAATTAATTTTTTTTGATTACTTTTGCAACGAAATAACTAAAAAACACAGTCAAAAATTATGTATCCAGTATCAGAACGTTTGGCTGCGCTTTCCCCTTCGGAAACGCTGGCCATGTCGCAAAAAAGTAATGAGCTAAAAGCTCAGGGTATCGATGTGATTAATCTTAGTGTTGGAGAACCAGACTTCTACACCCCCGACCACATTAAAGAAGCGGCCAAACAGGCGGTGGATAATAACTTTTCGTTTTATTCGCCTGTTCCCGGCTATCCTGCTTTACGCAATGCTATTTGCTCAAAACTTAAAACAGAAAACAACTTAGTATACAAACCTGAACAAATTGTTTGTTCCAATGGTGCCAAACAATCGGTTTGTAATGTTATACTTGCCATTATAGGTAAGGGCGACGAAGTAATTATCCCTGCTCCTTATTGGGTAAGTTATCCCGAAATGGTAACATTGGCCGATGGAAAATCGGTAAGTGTTTATGCCGGTATCGAACAGGATTTTAAAATAACAGCAGCTCAACTCGAGGAGGCAATAACACCAAAAACCAAAGCATTGATCCTGTGCTCGCCTTCGAACCCCACAGGAAGTGTTTACAGCAAAGACGAACTCAAAGCATTGGCCGACGTGTTGGCTAAATATCCAAATATCATTGTAATTTCGGATGAAATTTACGAACACATCAACTACTTGGGGTCGCACGAAAGCATCGCTCAATTCGAAAACATACGCGAACGCGTGGTGATTGTGAACGGAGTTTCGAAAGGATATGCTATGACAGGCTGGCGTTTGGGCTGGATTGCTGCTCCACAATGGATAGCATCTGCCTGCAACACGCTACAGGGACAATACACCTCAGGACCTTGCTCGGTGACTCAAAAAGCAGCCGAAGCTGCTTACACCGGCGACCAAAGCTGTATCGAAACCATGCGTACAGCATTCGAACGTCGTAAAAATTTAGTAGTAAGCTTGGCCCGCGAAATTCCGGGATTGAAAGTCAACGATCCGCAGGGTGCTTTTTATATTTTCCCCGATTGCAGCTCTTTCTACGGGAAATCGTACAACGGAAAAAAAATTGAAAATTCAGGCGACCTGGCCATGTACCTGCTCGAAGAAGGACATGTAGCTTGTGTAGGCGGTGGCGCTTTCGGCGCTCCCGATTGTATCCGCATGTCCTACGCCACTTCCGACGAAAACCTTGTGAAAGCTTTTGGTTGGATCAAAGAAGCATTGGCTAAGCTGGCATAAGGCCGAAAGTAACGATTTTCTATTGCTGATTTTCAGCATCAGCCGAAATCAAAAAAAACAGGACGATCTTTTCAGATCGTCCTGTTTTCATTTATAATTTGACCGTCAATTATTATTGTTTAAAGAACCAATAACCACCATCAATATCGTTGAACAATACAGTGTAAGTTCCTGCTTTTACGCCAATGTTCTTACCACCTTTTTTTCCAATTCCGGTAAACATATACAATGGATCTCCATCTGAAGTTTCACTTGGTGTACCCCAGTCCATATCCCAGCCACCGTTGGCGCGAAATTTACCCTGATCATCGCCGGTGAAAGTAACAGTTGCGTACCAGTTGTGATTGTTCGAAGCTTCGCAAGGACTCATTACAATGTCTCCACCCCAACCATTGAAACCACCGATCAAACCAATTTGTGTATAGCTTGCAGGAGTTACTGTGGCCGGAACCATTGTCAACGTATTTTCTACGGAATTCAGAGTGATTGTGTAATAACCATCGGCTGCTACCTTGATGTCGCTTGATCCCGGATCGTTATGAACAATAGCCGAACCCGATTTACCCCATTGTTCGTCCCAGTTACCAAGGTCGCGAATAAGTTTGAAACCACGTGAAGCCCAGAAATAACCGGTATAAGTGAACATACCATCACCGGCTGCATTAAAGTATTCTCCGGGTACAACTGTCATCGGATAAATTGAAACACCCAAGCCAGCCGCTGAATTATCCCAGGCGCCGTTGGCCATACCTATTATAAAGTAAGGACGAGGCGTAAATTCAGTATACGATTTTAACGGATTTTTGTAAGGCGTAGCTTTGAACGACAATACCGAAGAAGTTACAGCAGTTTGTAATCCGCCACTATTAATAACAGCCATAACGCGGGCATAAAGTGTTTGCTCAGCTACAGCATTATTGTAGGCCAACAACTTATCATTCAGTTCCTGATACCCGATTTTAATGTCTTCGTTTACTTTACCTGAGTAAGTCGACGTCATATTAACGTAGGTTGAGAAATCAGCTTTGTTTGATATTTGAAGTTTATACGATAAAACAGCTGCCGTATCGATAAGCGTAGGCAATGAAGTACAAGTTAATAGCGCAAAACTATTTGGCAATTGCGTCACCTGAATTGCTATTGGGCTTACACCGGTTTTAAGAGCTACCACAAAATTTGCATCCTGTTTTGCACCTTGCTCATAGCCACCAGGTTCGGCAACGAGTTGATTGGCGTAAGGATCTTCGCAAGCTGTGAAAGCCAATCCAATAACAAGCGAAAATATGAATAATATTGTTTTTTTCATTTTCAATAAAATTTAATTTGTTTAATACATTTTCTTTTGGATAGAACTACCGCTTTTGTGCGGTAGTTCTATTTTTAAAGTATTATTGGATAAAATAATAGCTGGCATCAATATCATTGAAGATAACAGTATATTTTCCGGCTTTGTAAAGTATATTTTTACCACCCGGTGTTGTGATACCAATAGGGAATGTAGCAGCACCCCAGTTCACATCCCAATTACCGTTTGCTCTGAATTTACATCCACCATCCGAAGCTGCATTTGCAGCAAAGGTGTATGTAACATACCAAACGTGATTGTTAGTAGTTTCTGCCGGACTCATTACCACATCGGCAGCCCATCCATTAAATTCACCAATCAGACCCACACTTGCCATCTTAGGAGGAGTTATTGCAGCCGCTTCAACTTTCAGTGTATTATTAATTGAATTCAACGTAATGGTGTAATAACCATCAGCAGGTACCTTTATGTTCGAAGGTTCTTCACCGGCAATAGCTTTACTAATCAGGTTATTGATGCCATCACCACCTTTATTTCCCCATTGTTCCGACCAGCTTCCGATATCACGTATCAGTTTAAATGATCTCGATGCCTGGAAATAGCCTGTAAATACATATTCACCAGCACCCTGAGCATTGTATTTATTTCCTGGCACAACATTGAGTGGTATCAACGATTTACCTAAACCTTCGTTGCTGTTATTCCATGCTCCATCTCCTAAACCAATGATATAGTAAGGAACGGGAATCACTTCGGTATATGCCATCAGAGGTTCGATATAAGGCTGAACTTTAATCATAATTACGTTAGAGTAAAGGGGCTTCACTGTTGCTACCGAATCGTTAAGCGGGCTGTTTGTAGCTTCGCTCACTACCGCTTTCAAACGTACATAAACATCTTTTGTTACAACAGGATCGGGCAGGATTCCACCATGGAGTGCTATCATTGCTTTGTTCATCTCTTTTGTGTTTACACTTACTTTCTCGCCATTGATTGATGTTGGCAAACTTTGATAAGTCCCTTCAGCAAAAGTATTGGCAAAACTTACCTGAGTGGTATAAGTAACTGCTGCTGTAAAGCCATAATCAGGCTGCACACAGGTCAGCGCGTCCATTTCTTTTGAAGCATTAGCATCCGAAAGAACGTAAGTCCAGTTGCTGTATTGCGATTCGTTCAGAACAAAAGTCAGGGAGCCATCGAGAGCAGCTGAATTTATAATCGGGCTGGCAGCCTCATCTTCACACGAAGTGAACATTACAAGGCTTAATAAAATCCCGAATACTATCTTAATATTTATATTCTTCATATTCATATTATTTTAAAATTTTATTAGAATTAATTAATAACCTGTGTTTTGTTCCAAATTTGGATTAGCTGTCAAATCGGTAGTTGGAATAGGGAACAAGTTGTAGTTAGCACTGAATTTTGTTCCGGCCATTGATCCACCTTTCCATTCCCAGTTATAATCGCTTCCACCATAGAATCCAAAACGGATCAAATCGGTACGACGGCGACCTTCAAAGAAAAACTCTCTCGACCATTCATCACACAAAGTTTCGAGCGATAAGGCGTTTAATTTTGAAGCATGAGCACGTGTGCGTAAATCATTCACAACATCAAGCGCAGCTTTTCCATTCAAAACACTTGCACCTCTTGTTACTGCTTCGGCATACGACAAATAAGCTTCAGCAATACGCATTAAAGCATAATCAGTATCAACAAACTGAACATGATTAGAAGCAGCTTTATCAGCACGTACATTTGTATATTTTGTTACCGATAAGCCTTGTTTGAAAATTGCAGGGCTCACTACTTTCATAACATCTGTCGATTTACTGTCAGCAATATCCCAACCAAAGAACATAGCTCTGTCGTCGCCGGCTAAAGTTTTAAGTTTACTCAGGTCAGAACCTGTAGGAATTCCACCCGGGAAGAATTTTTTACCCAAAGAATAACGGGCACGATTTCCTCCCCATCCTTCGGTAGTTCCCCAAGCCGGCATACCGGTAGTTCTTGTAGAAGCAATCAGGTATAAAGAATTACCATAGCTACTTGTTTTAATACCGTCAGCAGCAATCGGAAGAATTATTTCCTGTGGAGCTGTATTTACGCTTGAATTGTCAAAAGTTCCTGCGTTGTCACCCATAAAGAGTTGTTCGTAACTTGGATTTAATTTATAAGCCGAAGTCATCACTTTCATTGAGTATTCAGCAGCTTTATTCCATTGAGCTGTTCCGGTATAAACCTCTGCATTCAGATACATGCGAGTCTGCAACATCCAGTTGGCAGCCTGATCGGCACGATAATACGAACCTGTGCGAGGAGCATACATATCCGCTTCTATTTCTGTCAGTTCATTAAGAATCCATGTATACAACTCTGCTCTCTTTATTTGTTTAGGAAGTTCTGTAGTTACTTTAGTTGCAAAAGGAACATTTCCAAACATATCGAGCAAATAGTAATAATTCAAAGCACGCATATAACGAGCTTCGGCACGTTGTTTCACACTTTTATCATCTGTTTGTCCCTCAGTTTCTTCAAGAAACAAATTACACAAAGAGATACCAAAATAAAAGCGGGCATACAGTCCTTTCAATTGATCGTGCGATGAAGTCCATGTATTGAAATTCATTTCGGGTATTCCGGGGTCACCCCATGAACAGATGGCTTCATCTGTCGTTAACTCATTCAGGTTCCATACCAGACGAATAAACGAAGATGTTCCTTCATCTATACCATCGAGGTCACCACTTCCGGAAGCACCCTGCTGTCCTGTAAGGGCAAGTGATGCATAAATCTTAGCAAAAACACCATCCTGGTTAAAGGTTTGTGTTACGCTTGGATCTATTGGTGTAACATTCAAATCGTCTACGCACGAAGTCAGGCTAAAAGATAGCACAACTGACAAAATCGCGATAACTAATTTATTATTTCTATATTTCATAATATTGTTATTTTTACAGGGTTATTAAAAGTTAAGGGTTAACCCAATCACAGTCATGACAGGACGTGGATAAACATTATTGTCAATTCCGCCAAAAATTTCAGGATCTAAACCTTTATATTTGGTTATAACAAAAGGATTCTGTACTGTTGCTGAAAGACGTCCACTCTGAATTACATTGAGCACCTTTTTGAATGAATATCCCAAAGTGATATTGTCGCAGCGTAAGAATGATGCATTCTGAACATAATAATCAGAAAAATACCAGTTCGTACGACCCACAAAATTGGTTTCGAATGCCGATTGTGGTTTGTTTGCAAGGAATCCGGAAGTAGACCAAACTCCACTCTGACCAACATTGGCACCGTCAGCAGCCACATCGTTGTACACAAAGTTGCCTACACTTGCACGTAATGTAAATCCAAAATCGAAATCTTTATAAATGAGTTTTGAAGAAAAGCCCATTGTGAAATCAGCATTAGGATTATGGAAGAAGTATCTGTCGTCGTCATTAATTACGTTATCGCCGTTTCTATCAACATAAAGTCCTTCAATTGGTTTACCGCCATTGTCATACACTTGTTCGTAAACGTAGAAAGAACTTGCAGGATAACCTACTGAATGAGCCTGAACATTATTACCTGTTCCTGCCGAAATTCCTCCGGTGGCTACATAATATCCTTCCTGAGAACCAGTTGTTAACTTGGTGATTTTATTGCTATTATAGGTAAAATTATAGTTTACATCCCATTGCAGATCTTTGGTTACCACAGGCTTGCCTGTGATAGAAACTTCTACCCCTTTGTTTTCGAGCGAACCGATATTGCTGATTACACGGTTTTTGAAGTTCGTTCCTGCAGGAATATCTACTATATTTATCAAATCGTCGGTAACGCGTTGATAATAATCTATTGTACCTGTCAGTCTGTTATTCAACACTCCCCAATCAATTCCGGCATTATAAGTAGTTGTTTCTTCCCACTTAAGATTTTTATTAAATGCACCCGGTCTGTAAGTGGTCACATATGCTCCATCCATTGGATAATAAGCACCCTCCTGGTTTTGGGTGTAAGTAGGAATATAAGGATAATCACCATTATTGATATTTTGCTGTCCTGTTACTCCATAGCCTAAACGAAGCTTCAGATCCGAAAAAGTTGTATTTCCTTTCATGAAATCTTCTTCCATAATTTTCCAAGCAAAAGCAAACGAAGGGAAAATACCCCAACGTGTTTCAGGCGCAAAACGTGAAGAGCCATCGTTACGAACAGTAGCTGTAAGCAGATACTTATTTGCAAAAGTATAGTTTAATCTACCAAAGAAAGAAACAAGGTAGTTTTCAGTTTTCCAAACCTGAGCCGAAGGATTTGTTACCAAATCTAATGCTGTATAATTCCATTCGCCACTGCGATAATAATGTTGCCATTCGTATCCGGCCATCGCATTAACGCTGTGCAAACCTGCTTCTTTGGCATAATCTACAAAGAAAGTAAGGATTTGATTGTTTTTCAACTGATCAGAAAAACCTGTACGCCCCATCTGGTTGTCGCTGGGGCTTGTAAGCGGAATATACAAATCCTGTTTTCCGTATGATCTGTCGATACCCAAATTCAAGTGAGCACGCATATCGGGGAAAAAGTGAAGTTTATAATCAGCTTCGAAATTACCAATTAAGCTATAGGCATTAGCTTTGTCTTCTTTCAGGTTCAGTGTAGCCAAAGGATTCTGAACAGCCAAAGAATTGAATGTAGTGCCCGAAGTAATCCACTGCCAATATCCACCAAATGTAGTTTTATATGGTTCTTCGTTCGACATAACAGGTTTGGTTGGATCCATCGAAGCAGCAGCTCCAATTACACCCTGATCAGCAAACCGGTTATTTACAATCATACCTTTAGCATTGATATTCAATTTTAAATGATCTTCGAAAAATGAAGGATTAATACTGAATGCACCCGTAAATCTTTCGAAATTAGATGTTTTGATAATACCATTCTGATTGGTATAACCTACCGAAGCACGATAAGGCATACTTTTAAGTCCACCGGTAATACTCACACTGTGGTCGTGGCCAATGGCTGTACGATAAATTTGACTTTGCCAATCGGTATTAGCAGTTCCTAAAGCATTGTAAGCATCACTATTAGTACCGTACAATTTAGTTACATAGTCGCGATATTCATCTCCTGATAATACATCGAGTGTTTCACCAACTACCCCAACTGACATATTGCCATCGTAAGTGATACGTGGTTTCGATCCTTTTTCACCTCTTTTAGTAGTGATAATGATAACACCATTTGATGCACGCGAACCATAAATGGCTGTAGCCGAAGCATCTTTAAGCACTGTAAATGATTCAATATCGTTTGGATTGATTGTACTTAACGGATTCGATACACCTTTGATTCCTTCGTTATCGATTGTCAGACCGTCGATAACAATGAGTGGATCGTTACTTGCCGAAAGCGATGAACCTCCACGAATACGAATAGTAGCGCCGGCACCCGGAGCTCCTCCGTTCGAGGTTACATTTACACCCGCAATTTTACCGGTTATCATGTCCTGCGCATTGGTGGTTAACCCTTTGTTTAATTTATCAGGTTTAATAGCAGTAATGGAACCAGTGGCATCATTTTTTTTCACAGTGGCGTAACCAATGGCTACTACTTCCCCAAGCACAACAGCGTCTTCCTGTAATTTAATAATTAGATTTTTTTGACCTGCTACCTGAATTTCCTGTGGTTGATAACCAACATATTTAACTACCAATGTAGCATTGGGGGAAAGAGTAAGACTAAATTCACCATCAAGATTGGTAATTGTACCATTGGTGGTTCCTTTTTCAAGAATGTTAGCTCCGAGGATAGGCTCCCCATTTACTGCGTCTCTGACTACACCGGTCAATGATAGCTTTTGTGCATTGACTGAAACGCAAAAAAACAACATCACAAAAACGGCTAAAAACGCACGTAATTTAAGCTTAAAGTTTGTGTACTTCATGCATTGATTTTTTTTAAGGTTGAAACTTCATTTATTTATTTCGTTACAAAATATACTCAACTTAATTGTCTGGTTTTTATATTACTAATAACACCAAACTTTCGACTGAAGCAATTTTATACGCACAAAAATAGAGGAATAAAACATAATAGCAATCTTTGTTTGTGCTAATACGATTAATTTTCTACGCAATCGTTTGCGGATTAATTTGTGTTTTTTTTCAAAAAAAATTTTTTATTTAAACAAAGTATTATACTTTTGTAGACAGATAATTGGATAGTTAGCAATCAGCATTTTAAAAGCATATTTTTTTATTGTTACAATCTGCTCACATTCTGATATTTACATTTTTTAAGTTTTTTAGTTTGATTTTCACAGCCTTTTTTTAATACAAAACCCAACATGATAAAGAAGCCGCAAATTACGATAAAAGACATAGCACGTGCACTCAACATTTCGCCTTCCACGGTTTCGCGTGCGCTGAAAAATCACCCCGACATTAGTCAGGATACCAAAGACCTTGTAAATAAATATGCCAAAGACTTTAATTATAAGCCCAACACGCTGGCATTAAGCCTGCGTATGAG
>CAYMHE010000036.1:7341-9538 GCA_964390175.1 uncultured Paludibacter sp. | reverse complement strand
TGTGCTGCCGGCATTCTGTATGCCACCAAACTCGCTAAACTAAAAGTACCAAAAGATGTAGCCATTATGGGATTCTCCGACGGCGAACTGGCAAAAGCCTGCGACCCTATGCTCAGCACGGTAGAACAACACGGATTCGAAATAGGCAAACATGCAGCCAAACTATTGATCGACAAAATAAACGGCGAAACACAAGGACAATACAGCAACAAAATTGTAAAAACAAACCTGATCATCAGAGGGACGACGAAATAAAGATAATTTGAGAGATTTGATGATTTGAGAGATTTGAAGATTTGAAGATTTGAAAGTTATAAAAATAAGACATAGTAGACATAAATTGATATTATTGAACAATATTCAGTCTGTACTTGACATCATAGCTTCCTTAATAAATGTAAATCAGCAACAATTAATATTATGGCAACAATTGGTCGATTTGAAGATTTAGACATATGGAAAAAATCTCGCACAATGAATAAAAACATATTTGCGATCACCAAAAAACCTTCATTTTCCAGGGATTTTGCTCTTAAAAATCAAATTTTGCGTTCCTCGGGTTCTGTAATGGATAATATTGCGGAAGGTTTTGAAAGAGAAGGTAACAAAGAGTTCATAAATTTTCTCTCTATTGCAAAAGGTTCTTGCGGAGAAACCCGGTCGCAAATATACAGAGCTTTTGATTTTGAATATATCAACCAGGAAGAATTAGCATCATTAATAGATGAAACGTCAAATATATCAGTAAGCATCAAGAATTTTATGACCTATTTGAAAAATGCAGAATATAAAGGTGGAAAATTCAAACATGAAACTAGCGAATAATAGACATTTACTTAATAAACAATAAATTAATTTTCAAGGAATCAAATCTTCAAATCTTTCAAATCTTCAAACCCTTCAATACATGAAACCTCGCCTCTCTTTTTGGCAAATATGGAACATGAGTTTCGGATTTCTCGGAATTCAGTTTGGCTTTGCGCTGCAAAACGGAAGCGCATCGCGCATTCTTATGACTTTTGGCGCCGATGTGCACCATCTGAGCTGGTTTTGGCTGGTGGCGCCACTTACAGGCATGATCATTCAGCCTATTATTGGTTACATGAGCGACCGCACCTGGACGAAATTAGGCCGCCGACGCCCGTATTTTCTTGTTGGCGCCATTCTTACAAGCATTGCCCTTGTATTAATGCCTAATGCACCCCATCTGTCCGGTTATATTGCACCTATGTTTGTGGGCGGTGGTTTGCTGATGATCATGGATGCATCCATCAATATCTCCATGGAACCTTTCAGAGCACTGGTGGCCGACAAATTACCTGAGGAACAACATACACTCGGGTTCTCAATTCAGACATTATTAATAGGTTTAGGTGCCGTGATTGGTTCGTGGTTGCCCTATGTTTTGGGGAACTGGTTTGGAGTAGCCAAAGAAGCCGGTGCCGATGGTTTGATTCCCGATAATGTGACTTATTCTTTTTACATTGGAGCCGCCGTACTTATTTTCACTATTTTGTGGACAATTTTCAGTACTTCGGAATATCCACCCGAAAAACTTACCGAACAGACCACCGGAGAACAAAAGCATAAGTTTTTTATTCCTCCGGTAATGATACAGCTCTTGTTGGTACAGTTTTTTTCGTGGTTTGCTTTGTTTTCGATGTGGGTTTACACCACACCGGCGGTAGCATTAAAGTATTTTGGTACCGCCGACCCTAACTCGGCAGCATTTCAGGAAGCAGGCAATTGGGTGGGAATATTATTCGGCATATACAACGGCATTTCAGCCGTATTGGCATTGTCGTTACCTGTTTTAGCCAAACGACTTTCGAAAAAAAGGACGCATGCCATCGCATTAATGATAGGTGGAATATCATTGCTTTCATTTCTGATTTTCAACGATTCCGATTACCTGATTATCCCAATGATAGGCATCGGCATAGCCTGGGCAAGTATTTTATCAATGCCCTACGCCATGCTTGCCAACTCGCTACCTCCCCGCCAAATGGGGATGTACATGGGATTGTTCAATATGTCCATCACCATTCCGCAAATTGTAAGCGGAATTACTTCCGGACTTATTTTAAAATACTGGTTCAACGACAACCCTGTTTTATGCATTGTCATGGCAGGAGTTTCATTTATACTGGCAAGTGGTTTATCTTTGTTGATTAAAGAACAAAGAGTAAAGAACAAA
>CAYMHE010000036.1:0-7241 GCA_964390175.1 uncultured Paludibacter sp. | reverse complement strand
AACACGAAACAAATAACATAATATTATGAACAAATACCTTCAAACCGACCCCTGGTGCATTATTGAAGAGGGTTTTCATCAAAACAAACAACTGGCTTCCGAGAGTATTTTCAGTCTTGGAAACGGTCAGATTGGTCAGCGTGCCAATTTCGAAGAACATTATTCAGGCGAAACCATGCTGGGTTCGTACATTGCCGGTATTTACTATCCCGAGCGTGCCGAACATGGCAACTGGAAAAACGGTTATTCCGACACCAACGACAAAATTGTAAATGCCCCGAACTGGACGGTGATAAGTGTGCGTCTTAACGACAACCGACTTGACCTTGCCGACTGGGACATCAAGGACTTCCGACGCACGCTGAATATGCGCGAAGGTTTTCTCGAACGTTCGTTCGAAGCTACCAATTTCAAAGGACACCGCATACAGGTAAGCGTTCGCCGGTTTCTGAGCATGGCCGAAACAGAGATCGGAGCCATTAGCTACACTGTCAAGTCATTGAATTTCGAAGGTCGTATTTCTTTTTTACCATTAATCGATGGCGATGTCAGGAACAGTTTCACCAACTACGACGAACCATTCTGGAATGTTTTACAAACTAAAACCGAACAGGATGTTTCGCATCTATGGGCACAAACCCGCCGCATGGATTTTCATGTTTGCGCCGGACTGACCTATTCGTTTTATAAAAACAACGAACTACTCAACGTCAATCCAACAAAAATAGAAAAAGAAAAAGTGGCCGGCTTCAGTGTTGGCACCGACATTCGGATTGGCGACACGGTGTGTCTCAATAAATATGTAGCAGTAATAAGTTCGCTCAATCATCCGCGCGAAGAACTCACCCAGCGTGCCTGTACCATGGCTCGCAACGCCAAAAAGAAAGGTTGGAATCAGCTTTTCGAAGAACATGTTAAGGTATGGGAAGAAAAATGGTTGCAGTCCGATGTAATTATCGACAGCGATATTGCAGCTCAACAAGCCATTCGTTATAGTATTTTCCAGTTGAATCAGACTTACAACGGCAACGATGCACGCCTGAACATTAGCCCCAAAGGTTTTACGGGCGAAAAATATTCAGGAGCCACCCGCTGGGACACAGAGGCCATTTGCATTCCTTTTTATCTTTGTACTTCGCCTCAGAATGTTTCAAAAAACCTGTTGCTTTACCGCTTCAGGCATCTTCCGAAAGCCATTCTGAATGCCGAAAAACTGGGCTTCACAAATGGAGCTGCCCTTTTCCCTGTAGCCACCTTCAACGGGGTAGAAAGTTACAACGAATGGGAAATGACTTTCGAAGAAATTCATCGCAACGGAATCATTGCCTATGCCATATACAATTACATACGGTACACGGGCGACGAGAACTACCTTGCCGATTACGGATTGCGCGTTCTTATTGCCATTTCCCGCTTCTGGAGTCAGCGGGTGAGTGTTTCTACAGAAAAGAAAAAATATGTGATCCTCGGAGTGACAGGGCCAAACATGTACGAAAACAATGTAAACAACAACTGGTTTACAAACTACGTTGCCATATGGTGTCTGAAGTATACAATCGAAAGCATCGAAAAGGTGAAGAAAAGCAATTTTCATGCTTTTGAAGACCTCACACAGGAAATAACATTTTCGAGCGATGAGATTTTCCGCTGGAAAGACATTATCGAAAACATGTATTTCCCCGAAAACAAAGAACTTGGTATATTTCTTCAGCAGGATGGATTTCTTGACAAATCGCTCACTCCGGCCAACGACATTCCCGAAAATCAACGTCCGGTAATGCAGCACTGGAGTTGGGATCGTATCCTCCGCTCTTCGCTCATCAAGCAAGCCGATGTGGTACAGGGACTTTACTTATTCGAAGATCATTTCGACAAGGAAACTATCAAGCGGAATTTCGAATTTTATGAACCGCTTACTGTTCACGAGTCGTCTTTGTCACCCTGTACGCATTCAATTGTTGCAAGTGCTGTAGGCGACAAACAAAAAGCTTACGACCTGTATTTACGTACTGCCCGGCTGGATTTGGATGATTACAACAACGAAGTAGCCGACGGACTGCACATCACAAGTATGGCCGGCACCTGGCTCGCTATTGTTCAGGGATTTGGTGGCATGCGTGTAAAAGACAACAAACTTCATTTCAACCCTCAGATTCCTGAAAAATGGAATGCTTTTGCATTTAATATTTTATTCCGGTCCAATCAGCTGAATATAAAGGTTGAAAAACACCGAACAATAATTTCTAATATTAAAGGTCCGGCAATAGAGTTGTATTTAAGGAAAAAACTCATACGGATTGAAAGCGAAAGTCAGGAAGAAATTGAGCGTTGAACGCTTGGTTTTTAAATGTAATGCTCTGAGCTTATTTCAAAGAATGATAGTATGACTTTCGGTCGTACTATCATTTCATATTTATCTTACTTCTAATCACACATCACAATGACAAACAAAATCAGAATTTTCAGTTGGCTGCTACTCGCTTTTACGGGAGTTGCAGGCCTTTCGGCTCAGTCGCTTACGCTGAACGAAGAAGGATATTTCGAAAAACGGGGTCTCAATGTTATGGTTTTTCTGGATATTTATCCCGAAGGACATCAGGGAGGCGTAGGTATTATTCAGAACGGCGTACGCGTGGCCACCAATGGCGATTTACGCCTGGAGCCCACCCCGGGACAATGGCAACCCATCCCCAAAGTAGGAAAACGCAACATAGATAAAGCAGCAAATTCCATTGCTGTGAGTTGTATGTATCCCGACTCCAATCTTCATCGCAAGGGATTCAATCCTATTGTTTATCCCGATTTGAATTTCACTTATCAGGTACGGGTCATCGCCGAAGGCAATCAGTTCCGTATTTTGGTGGATTTGGACAAAGAACTGCCCGCCGGTTGGGAAAAGAAAGTAGGATTCAACTTTGAACTCTTCCCCGCCATTCTTTTTGGCAAAAGCTGGTACCTCGACAAACAGTCGGGCATCTTCCCTACCCAAGCCAATGGCCCAATGGAAAAGGATACAGATGGACTTTGGCAGGCCTTCCCATTGGCTAAAGGTAAAAAACTGACGGTAGCACCTGAAGTTTCGGCTCAAACAATGGTGATAGAAAGCAAAGGCGAACCACTGCAATTACTGGATGGACGATTTTATCATAACAATGGGTGGTTTGTGGTGCGCTCGCTTGTAACGCCGGGTAAAACTAAAGGAGCTGTGGAATGGGTGGTGAATTGTAATGTACTCCCCAACTTCCTTTCGAAACCGGTAGTGCATGTGAGCCAGATAGGTTATCACCCTGCACAACAAAAAATTGCAGAAATAGAAGTGGACAAAAATACCACAACGGTAGATAAAGTAAGTCTCTATCGTATATCTGAAAATGGAGGTCTGAAACAGATTCGTACAGCCACTCCTCAGAAATGGGGCAAATTCCTTCGGTTCAATTATTATCATTTCGATTTTTCCGACATTACTACTCCTGGTGTTTACCAAATAAAATATGCTGGCAACACTACCGAGCCATTCCGTATCGGTGCTGATATTTACGATCGTCATGTATGGCAACCTACTGTGGAATATTTCCTTCCGGTACAAATGTGTCACATGCGCATCAACGAAGGATATCGTGTATGGCACGGACTCTGCCACATGGACGATGCCTTAATGGCTCCGGTGGATACGATTCATTTCGATGGTTATGCGCAGGGACCCTCTACCCTTACCAACTACAAACCGCTCGATCAGGTGCCCGGATTAAACATTGGCGGCTGGCACGATGCAGGCGATTATGATTTGAGAGTAGAATCGCAGGCCGAAACGGTAGGTATTCTTTCGCAGGCTTACGAATTGTTTCATCCACAATGGGATCAAACTTCCATCGACCAACATTCGCGGGTAGTGGAAATTCATCGTCCGGACGGTAAAAACGATATCCTGCAACAGATTGAACACGGCGCATTGTCCATCGTGGCCGGATACCAAAACCTCGGGAGATTGTATCGTGGTATTATCGAGAATAATTTGCGTCAGTATGTACATTTGGGCGATGCTGCTACCATGACCGATGGCCGCAAGTACAATCCTGCGCTTAAAAACGGCGCACTCAACGCAACAGAATCGGGCGTACTGGACGATAGATTGGTATTTACCGAAAATAATCCTATGCGTGAACTCACTACTGCCCGTTGTCTGGCCGCTTCATCGCGGGCATTGAAAGGCTTTAATGATACTTTGTCGGTTCAGTGTCTGAACATCGCCAGGGCTTTGTACAATAGTGTGAATAACAATGCTTCGCCATGGATAGGCACTATGAAACTGGGAACAGCAGTAGAATTGTTTTTGACTACAGGAGAACAAGCGTACCGACAGGATATTCTGAAATATACAACTCCCGAAATATTGAAACGAAAAGAAGCAATCGCCAGTATTGGCCAGGCATTAAACAAAATAAACGATAAAAAACTGACCGATATGGTAACTGCTGCCGCCATGAACTATAAAACAGAACTGGATAAACTGCAAGCCGAGAATCCTTTTGGCGTGCCTTATCATCCTTATATCTGGGGCGATGGATGGAATATTCAGAGTTTTGCCGTGAATCAGTATTTTCTTATAAAAGCTTTCCCTGAAATTTTCGATGCTAAATGTATGCTCAATGCACTTAACTTTGTTCTGGGTAATCATCCGGGCGAAAACACTTCGTCTTTCGTATCAGGCGTAGGATCGCGTTCGGTTTTGCAGGCTTATGGAGCTAACCGTGCCGATCGCTCGTTTATTCCGGGTGGTTCGGTTTCGGGTACGGGTATTATTCGCCCCGATTTCCCCGAGCTAAAAGAATGGCCTTACTTCTGGCAACAAACCGAATATGTTTTGGGAGGTGGCACAGCCGATTTTATATTTATGGTGCTGGCCGCTCAGAAAGTATTGAACAATTGATAAGAAATCAGCGGTAAGTTCCGACGAAGCGATGGAAGGATAGTAAATCATTCATAGCTCATTTTCGGCACTTACCGCTGTATTTTTCAATTTGCAATACAAAAAGATAACAACAGAAAAAGACATCAGCAATCTATTTTGAAACATAAAACAAGATTAAACAGAAAGAAAAAGTAAAAATAAGTTGTAAATTTGCCTGCCCTTAATTTTATTGAAGTAAAGAAAAAGTCTAATCCATCAATCTCCGAAAGCATGAAACAAGCAATCAACCAAGTTCGTACCCTGAAAAACAATAGTGGCAACACTATCCTTTCGCAATCTCTTCGCCTGTGCCTCAGCCTGTGCCTTTCCCTTTGCCTGAGCCTCTCCTCCTTCGCCAAATCCCCGGCATTGGTGCAACGGCTCGAACCAACTTCGTGGTGGACAGGGATGCAACAAACCGAATTGCAATTAATGCTGTATGGAACAGGAATAGCCACTGCTGATATTACGATACAATATCCGGGAGTAACCCTCTTGCGCAAGCAGCTCACCGACAATCCGAATTATGCTTTTTTGTACCTGAATATAGCCGCAGATACACAACCTGGAAAATTCAGCATTATCATTAAAAAAGGGAAAAAGAAGCAGACGCTCAGTTACGAACTAAAAGCCCGGCGCTCAGGTTCGGCAGCAAGGGAAAGCTTTACCGAAGCCGATGCTGTGTACCTGTTGATGCCCGACCGTTTCGCCAATGGCAATACGGCCAACGATTCCGTGAAAGGTTACTTTCAGGGTGTGAACAGGCTCAACCCCGGCAAGCGCCACGGAGGAGATATAGAAGGGATCATTTCTAAAGTGCCTTATATGGCCGATCTGGGTGTGACTGCACTCTGGACGACACCACTTTTCGACAACAACGATACAAATTACTCCTACCACCACTACGGTTGCAGCGATTACTACAAAATTGATCCGCGCCTGGGACAGAACGAGGACTACCTGCGTTTGTCCGACGCTTGCCATGCCAACGGACTCAAACTGATTATCGATGTGGTGCCCAATCATTGCAGTTCGGCACATTGGTGGATGAAAGATCTACCGGCTAAAGACTGGTTCAATGTATGGCCGGCTTACACATCTTCCAATTACCGCATGACAGCCTGGACCGATCCGCACGCTGCCAAAGCCGACCTTCACCGACTTACCAACGGTTGGTTTGCACCCAATATGCCCGACTTTAACCTTAAGAATAACCTTGTTTACGATTATTTGCGCCAGGTCTATGTGTATTGGATAGAATACGCCAATATCGACGGGATGCGCGTGGATACTTACCCTTACAACGACATTCGCGTGGCGGCCAACTTTATACAATCTATCCGCAACGAATATCCCCGCATGAATGTGGTGGGCGAATGTTGGGTGAAAACGCCCGCCGAAGTTGCTTATTTTCAATCGGGAAACAACAACAAAGATGGTTTCGATTCGAGACTCACAAGTGTGATGGATTTTTGCCTGAAAGATGTATTGGCCAACTCGTTCAACGAAACAGATAGCTGGGATGGAGGACTTTCCCGCTTTTATGCCCATTATGCGCAGGACTTTGTGTACCCCAACACCCATCTGATTATGAATTTTCTCGACAATCACGATATCGACCGCTACTCCACAGCCGTAAAACGCGATATAGCTAAGTATAAAATGGGTTTAGCCATGTTAATTACCGCCCGTGGTTATCCACAAATTTATTATGGCACCGAAATAATGCTGGATGGCGTTCAGGGATCGTACGAAGGTCACAGGTTCGACTTTCCGGGAGGCTGGCCTGCCGACAGTCGCAATGCTTTTACAGCTGCAGGGCGTAGTACGGAGGAAAATGAGATTTTCGATTATCTGAAACTGCTTCTCAACTACCGTAAAAACAATCCCGTTTTGCAAAGCGGGAAAATGAAACAATTTATCCCTGATGATGGTATTTACGTTACCTTCCGCTACAATGCCGAAAAAACGATTATGGTGATTGCCAACAACAATGCCAACGGCAAGGATGTGGACCTGAAAAGATTCGACGAAATGCTAACGGGCAAAACACAGGGAACCGATATTGTAACGCAAAAAACTTACCGGCTCGACCAAGCCATCAACGTGGCCGGAAAGTCGGTGCTGATCGTTGAAGTTTAAGGGTTTCGCGTTCAGAAATGAATTTGAGAATTTGAGAATTTGAGGATTTGAAGAGTTTAGGGGCATTTGAGAATTGATAATGCAAATCAGGGGTTGAGAATAATTCTATTTTGCTTACAGTGAATTATTTCCCGGAGGCTTCGGCGTGAGC
>CAYMHE010000035.1:24197-26581 GCA_964390175.1 uncultured Paludibacter sp. | reverse complement strand
TTTGGACTGTTTCTCGCGAAAACGGACCCAAACCTGACTGATTTGGACTGTTTTTGGCGAAAAATCGGTTTAAAAAAATAAAAAAGCAGCAGGAGACAGATAAAGTACAGCAGATTACGATCTGACTTTGATCCTCCCTCCTATTTATTATATTAGTTAACAGTTATTTATTTACAATTCAAAACAAATAGGTATGAGAAAAACAACAACAGTAAATGATTTTATTTCGATACCTGTTCCCGAAAAGTTAACCTTTGGAGAACATGTAAGTACATGTATGAAAGCTGAAGTAGCAACCTTTAAAACACCGGATCTACCGCTTACCGAACTCGATGCAAGGCTTGAAAAACTGCGTATCAGTTTCGAAGCCGCTCAGGATGGCAGCCGTACCGAAAGGGCGTTGATGTATCAGGACGAAGAACTGGTAGACAATGGTTTGAGAGTGTTATCAGGTTACGTCGACAGGATAGCTGATGGTAATGAAGCAATTATTTTAAGCAGTGGTTTTCACCTTTCGAAGCAACCCGGCCCAATTGAAAAGCCGATATTGAGCGCAACTAATGGTAAACTGCAGGGAACTGCCGATTTGAAACGCAAAGCCGTGACAGGAGCAAAATCTTATTTATGGCAATTCAGCGTAAATGGTGCCGATTGGGAACTGGCAGGGGCAAGTACCACCGCTAAATTCACTGTAACAGGCCTGACTTCGGTAATGCGGTATTATTTCAGGGTAGCAGCCATCACTACCGAAGGAACTACAGCCTATACCGACCCGGTAGCACTGGTGATTCAGTAATTTTACTCAGAACCCAAACCAACGGCATGAAAGCTCAACACTTCACTGCCGTTTCGTTCGGGTTTTTTGTTGGCCGGAAGGGAAGGAAGCGCCATAACCCGGTAAAGCTGAATGAATAACAAGGATATTCCATTGAGTCAACTGCGAATACGGTGATAGTGGAAATACAAAAAACTGAATTGAACTAAAAGTGAAACGTCAGCACAGTTATTTCTGACGAAAACAAAATGAAATTATTTTATACAAAAACAGCATTGCGTGTTCTCATTGGGACATTGCTCACCCTACTGCTTTTTTCGGCAGGAACTCTGGCATTTACGGGCTGCGATGAAATACTTGATCCCACAATGGGCACATTAAGGTTGACAAACGAATCGTTGAGTACTGTTCAAAGGATAATGATTGACGGAGTCAACTATGGAACGATCGATCCCGACGAATCAAAAGATATTTCGCTGGCACCCGGAACTCATGTTTTTCAGCAAGTAGGCATTAGCGGTGGAGGAGGTTGCAGCGAAGCCTCAGTAATTATCGTAGCTGGTCGTACTTCGGCATTTAGCTGTAGTAATTAGAGCTGTTTCGAACAGCATCTGTTTGCCAACAGCAGTTACAGGATGTACAGGTGGAGCAATTCAATGCTTTCACTTGTACATCCTGTAAGTTCTTTTTTTATTTTAACTAAAAAAACACAAGCAGCCATTCTGAAAAGCCTTGTTCTGACCAAACCGGCGCCGGAATGGATTGAAATATTATTAATAACATAAAGTATTTACAGTATGAAAACAAAAGAACTCTTTTTTTTAATTGGTTTCGGTGTTTCTTTTCTTTTTGCCCCGGCGGTAAGCGCTCAGTGGACGCAAAAACTGACCGAACAAAGTTCGCTGATCAACAATATAAGTGTTGTTGATAACAATACAATATGGATAAGCGATCAGAACGACAAGGCTGTATCCATTTCGACAGATGGTGGAGCGACCTGGACAAAGAACGACCTGCCGGCCGTGATGGTGGATGGTGGCACGGGCGGATTCAGTGCTGTCAGCGCTACAACGGCCTATATGGTTGTTTCGATGGGCACAAGAGGGCTGTATAAAACCACCGATGGCGCTAAAAACTGGACACGTCAGCCGACACTGTTCAACGACGAAGGATCTTTTCCTGATTTTGTGCATTTCTGGAACGAAAACGAAGGAATTGCCGTTGGCGACAGCTATAACGGACAGTATTTCGAAATATACACCACCAACAACGGCGGTGCACAGTGGAATCAGGTGCCCGACGCCAATATTCCCGCCGAAAACGGTATATGGACGTTCAATGTGAATAAATCCTTCAGGGTAAATGGCAATACTATCTACTTTAAAACCAATTTAGGGAAGATTTTAAAATCGACAGACAAAGGTTTGCACTGGACTGCCATAAATACGCCTTATAATTACACCACCTTTTCGTTCGACTTCAAAGATGAGCTAAATGGGCTGGCATTGCTGTACACAGCTCCGGGTTCGTCCTCACTTTACTCAACAAGCGATGGAGGCGCCAACTGGACGGCCATTAATACAGAGAATTATTTTGAAGAATTGTATTA
>CAYMHE010000035.1:0-24097 GCA_964390175.1 uncultured Paludibacter sp. | reverse complement strand
GAGGCGCCAACTGGACGGCCATTAATACAGAGAATTATTTTGAAGAATTGTATTACGACCACATCAATGGGGTTTATTTTAGTTATCATGCCAACTTAGGGATGTCCTACTCAAAAGACAACGGGCAAAGCTGGACGGCTCTACCTGCTTTGTCAAATTTTGGCATCGGAGCTATGGCAACAACAGCTTCGGGAAGAGTGATAGCGGGAAGTTGGAGTTATGTTTTTAGCGCTACCGATTATGAAAGATCCGGAATTTACGTAAAGAGCGCCAAAATAACGGGAACGAAGAGCATTGAGCTTGCTTTCTCCGAACATCCGGACGCTGTGTCGTCGTTGAACGCGGATAATTACAAAGTCCGGTATATCAATAATAAAATACCGACAGATGTAAACATTTCATCCGTAACACAGGCCGCTTCCGGCGCAGACAATGTGCTTATCACGCTATCCGAAGACTTACCCATAGATACGATCTATGTTTATGCCGGTAACGTAAGGGATGCGAACGGTACCGCCGGTTTGTCTATATTTGATACCCGTTTTATACTCCATAATAATGTAAAGACGGTGCAATCGGACAGTCCCGGTACTCTTGCAACCCTGCTCAGCGCTGCCGAACTACAAAATCTTCTGAAGTTGAAAATAACAGGCAACATTGATGCCCGCGACTTTAAAACAATGCGCGATCTTATGCCTGCTTTGGCAGGTGTCGATCTAGGCGCAGCCAACATTGCTGCTTATACCGGTACCGAAGGCACAGCTCCTGACGATGCCGCCATGGTTCCGGCACGAATAAAGAAACAAGGAAAACATATTGTGCCGGAAGGAGTTGAAACTGTGACTGAAAGTGCTGCGCGTTCCGTAAAAACGGCTGATGTTACGTATCCGGCCAACGAAATACCCGAGGATGCTTTTTATAGTTATGTAAACGATGGAAAAGTAAGCCTTACATCCATTACCTTACCTGCCACATTGGTGAGTATAGGCAGGGAAGCTTTCCTGAATACGGGTTTAAAAGCTGTTACACTGCCCGAAACGGTTACTTCTATCGGCGATTGGGCTTTTCAGGGAACAAGTTTGCAAACAATTACGCTGCCTGCGTCGGTCACCAGTTTAGGTGTCAATTGTTTCTTTGATATAGCCACGCTTCAAAGCATTAGTGTGGCTGCTGCAAACACGGCTTTTACAAGTTCAGGAGGAGTTTTGTATAATAAAAACAAAAGCAGATTAATTATTTATCCGGTTCAAAGGAGTCAAAGTTCTTATACGGTTCCTGTAGGAGTGGAATGGATAGATTACTTGGCTTTTTATGGTAATGAGCACCTTGCAACCGTTCAGTTGCCTTCAACTTTAAACGGGATAGGCAATGATGCCTTCGGCGGATGTTATAATTTGAACAGTATTAACTTTCCTTCTTCACTTCAATACATAGGAGATGCTGCTTTTTTTTCAACTAATATCAGCAATGTAGATCTTTCGGCCTGTAATGGGTTAACTACAATTCCGCGCTGGGCGTTTCAAAGCTGTTCGGTCAGCAATTTATCGTTACCCGCTTCTGTCACCACCATCCAGAGTTATGCTTTCTCCATTTGTAACAATCTGACTCAGGTAGACTGGAGTGGAAATACAAATCTTGGGACTTTGGAAGGTTATGTGTTCTGGAGGTGCGATAACCTGAACAGTGTTAAGTTGCCCCGCTCGGTTAACTCCATAGGGTACGGTAATTTCCTTTCGTGCTACAAGTTAACGGATATAATTGTTGCTCCCGATAATCCTTATTTCGCTACAACTGATAATGTATTAATGAACAAGGACTATACTTCGCTGATAGCCTATGCACCCGGAAAAACTGCTACCAAGTATGTGGTTCCGGCTACCGTTACAGCCATAGAGAGTGCTGCTTTCAGGAGTTGTCCATCCCTTACATCGGTGGATGCTCAAAACAGTCATTTGGCTTCGATCGGATCAAGCGCATTTAATAGCACACCACTGACCGAAATAACATTACCTGTAACAGTGGCTTCCATTGGTTCATATGCTTTTGCATCTTGCAGCCATTTATCGACATTTAAAATTTATAATCCCGCTCCTCCTGCTTTAGGGACTAATGTTTTTCAAAATGCAAGTACATCAAGCTGTAAATTATATGTTCCTGTCAACTCGAAAGCGACCTATGCTGCAACTGATCAATGGAGTAACTTTACAAATGCAGAAGAATTTGTAATTGATGGCGTCGAAAATCCGGATATACCGGGCCTTATCATCAGTCAACAAGGTGGTTTGCTTCGGATTTCGGGTGTTCTGGTGGGCGAAACGCTCAGCGTCTACGGTTTATCGGGTCAGTTGGTTGCTTCGCGAAAGGCTGAAACTGCCATTGTGGACATTCCTATACCGGAAAAAGGCGTTTACGTCCTGCAAGTGGGAACAAAAACCAGAACTATAATATTTAAATGACAAAAAAGAAATGTTTTTTTCAAAAAATTAGTGAACATTTTTAAAATGCGTTTTGTTTTATTGCTGATAAACATATGGAAATAGAGAAATAATAACAGAGTTATTAAAACTCTTCCCCGAAGCCCGAAAGCAGTGATGCGTCTCGGGCTTCTTTTTGTTGATATAGTTGTAGTTGTAAAAAGGTTTTCCTTTGTTTAGCGATAGGGCTTGAGTAGTTCGGTCAGTTCTTTCATTCCTTCGCCTGCTCCTTTCTTTATCACGGTGATATGTGGTTGGGGAGCCATCACTTCGTTGGGATCAATCAGAAAAACAGGAGTGTTTCGGGGTACATAATGCAATAAACCAGCTGCGGGATACACATTCAGCGAAGTACCAATCACAACAAAGACATCGGCCTGCCCTGTAATATGAATGGCATTATCAATTTCGGACACTGCTTCGCCAAACCATACAATATGCGGACGAAGCTGATATCCTTTCGGGCATTTATCGCCTAAATGTGTCGTGTATTGATCCGGACTGAGCTCAAAGACCTCGGCACCCGGCCCCGACGAACGCACTTTGGTGAGTTCGCCATGCAAATGCAACACTTTGGAGCTACCTGCCCGCTCATGCAGGTTGTCTACGTTCTGAGTGATGATCTCTACGTCAAAATCCTTTTCGAGTGCTGCCAATGCCAAATGACCGGCGTTAGGAAGGGCCGTTATCAGCTGGTTTCGCCTCTGATTGTAGAATTCGAGCACCAACCCGGGGTTTTTGTGCCAGCCTTCGGGCGTTGCCACATCTTCTATCCTGTGTTGCTCCCAAAGTCCGCCGGTAGCTCTGAAAGTCGACAGTCCGCTTTCCGCACTCATGCCTGCACCGGTAAGTACTACTAATTTTTTCTTGCTCATTGTCCCAATGTGTTTTGTTTCTGTTCCTGTTTCAGTTCTTTTCCTGCTGATTTCAGTCAACAAATATATTGTTTTTTCGCGAAAACATTCTTTTTTTGCCCGCTTAATTCAAAGCTTATCTCACGCTCTTCTTTATTCATTTGTTATTTTTACATACTTTTGTACTACAAACATTTTCTCATTCGGTATGCATAAAAAAGACAAGGGATTTTACATCGACTTCGATGATTATGCTGTTTATTGCGAACAAATCATTCAGAATACATCGGCTACTGCGCCTGTATTGGTTTTTCTGCACGATTCGTGGGGTTGTGTCGAAATGTGGGGACGTTTTCCTGAAGAAATAAGCAGACTTTTCGGCGCAAATGCACTTGTTTACGACAGGCGGGGGTATGGAAAATCATCGCCTTTTGCCATTACCAACAGGGATGAGTTTTATCTCCACAAAGAAGCGCATGAATTAATCAGGTTGTTGGATGCACTCAGGCTGAATGATGTAATTATTTACGGACACAGCGACGGAGCCACGATAGCTTTGCTCACTGCTGCGCTTTATCCGCATCGGGTCAGGGGTTTACTGCTCGAAGGAGCGCATAGTTTTATCGAAGATTCGGGCAAAGCGGCCGTTCTTGCCACACGCGAACGTGCTAAAACAACAAGTTTGCTCACTAACCTCGAAAAATACCACGGCAACAAAACAAACGAACTGTTTCGGCTCTGGCACGAAACCTGGCTCAGCGACTATTTCTCGCAATGGTCAATAGTGCCCTTGTTAAAGCAAATTAACTGTCCCGTATTGGCCTTTCAGGGCGAAAACGATGAGTTTGGCACTCCTGCTCAGCTTGAAATACTCAAAACCGAAATAAAAACGGAAGTAACTGTGTGTGAAATAAGCAATGCTGCCCACACTCCCCGCAAAGAGGCCGAAACGACCACAATGCAACTGATCAACGACTGGTTCAGGCGCACTTTCGGCCCAAATCTGTCCTGAAACGATTGCTTTCTGTCCTTATTTAGTCGCTATAAGCATAAACTGATCGTAAGCGCTCATAACTCCGGGAACACGTTCCCTTTTGAGTGTATTATAAGTGTCGGTGGAAAGTACTTTAAATCCTGCCTGCGTAAATTTTGCCGCTAACTCGTCGGTATCAAATCCTTTGTGAGGGATAGCTTCGAAGCGATGAAACGATCCATCTTCGGTGCGGAGATCGCCTACCACAATTTTGGCGCCTTCATTGGTAATGTCGTACAAATGTTTCAGCGTACTGTCTATATCGGGGATATGATGGAAAGCCATACACGAAAACACAAGATCAATGTCCTGTTTTGTGTATTCAAACACCTCTCCGTGAACAATTTCCACTGCTTCGTCGCCCGTAAGTTTTTGTTTAAGTACATTCAGCATGGCTTCGGAAGTATCTTCAAACACTACTGTGCTTAGTTTTGGCAGCAATTGCAACCCTACAAGTCCTGTTCCTGCTCCTATTTCGAGCGCTTTCCATTGTTTTTCTAACGTTATTTCCCGCATCAGCGCATCTGCAAAAATAGTCGTCATTTCTATTTTCGAAGGCTGATCCCAATCGTTAGCGCGATGTGCAAAATTATCGGTCATACTCTTTGTTTTAATTCATTCAAAACGATATTCAGTCCGAATTGTTCAGCTTCCGGTTCATATCCTTGCTGTTTCAATCGCTTCTCTCCTTCTCTTTTACCCTAAACTCTTCATTTTTCATTCTTCATTTTTTATTCTTCATTACTTGCTGCTTGTTTTTTCCCCTTCCCAAAATGTTTTTTTGTATTTTCATTTAAAAAGTTCTATTTTTGTGTAACTTATAAACTGGTAAATGATAACCGTAAAAGTAAAAATATAAATGGCAAATAATTTAATTAAAACAACGCTTATGGCAATGGCCGTGTTAGCTGCTTCATGCGCCACACAGGACAAAGCGCCCCTGATTGGCAAACAACAACCGAAAATTGAAAACGGACGCATGACTCCCGAAGTGTTATGGTCGTTCGGCAGGGTGGCCGGAGTACAGGTTTCGCCCGATGGCACGAAAATCCTTTACAGTGTTTCGTACTACAGCGTACCACAGAACAAAAGTAATTCGGAACTTTTTGTAATGAACACCGATGGCTCCGATAAGACCCAAATCACAAAAACTCCCGTGCGCGAAGCTTCGGCAAAGTGGATGAAAGATGGCGAACACATCGCATTCCTGTCGTCCGAAACCGGAACTATGCAACTTTGGATCATGAAAGCCGATGGAAGCGACCGTACTCAAATTACCGACCGCGAAGGAGGAGTGAATGACTTCGCCTTCTCACCGGATGAATCGAAATTGCTTTTTGTTGCCGACGTAAAATACGGCGAACGGACCGTTGACAAATATCCCGACCTCCCTAAAGCGAGTGGGATCATTGTAAACGACCTTATGTACAAACACTGGGACGAATGGGTACAAACTGTTCCGCATCCTTTTATTGCCGATTTCACTGGTAAAAAAATCGAGAATGAAAAAGATATTCTCGAAGGTGAACCTTTCGAAAGTCCGATGAAACCTTTTGGAGGCATCGAACAATTGGCCTGGAGTCCCGATGGAAAAACAATAGCTTACACCTGTCGCAAGAAAACGGGAAAAGCTTATGCCCTTTCCACCAATTCGGACATTTACTTTTATAATATCGAATCCGGCAAAACCGAAAACAAGACAGAAGGCATGATGGGCTACGATCAAAATCCCGTTTTCTCGCCCGATGGTCAATGGTTGGCCTGGGAAAGCATGGAACGCGATGGTTACGAAGCTGATAAAAACCGTTTGTTTGTTATGAACATTGCTACCGGCGAAAAGAAAGACCTTTCGGCCAATTTCGATCAAAACTCAAGCGGACTTAAATGGACTGCCGACAGCAAGTCGATTTACTTTGTGAGTTGCTGGCATGCTGTGACACAAATTTACCGTATTGGCGTTGCTGCTGCCGATACTTCCATAACTCAAATTACAAAAGGAGTGCACGATTATGGTTTTGTGGCATTGGCCAACGATAAACTCATAGGAGTGAAGCATTCTATGAGTAAACCGGACGAAATTTACAGTATCGATCCTAAAACAGGAGCAGAAACAGAACTTTCTTTCGAAAACAAAGCGATTCTTGATCAACTCAAAATGGGAAAAGTGGAAGAACGCTGGATAACCACCACCGACAACAAACAAATGCAAACATGGGTCATTTATCCGCCGGATTTCGATCCTGCTAAGAAATATCCAACCCTTCTTTTCTGCGAAGGAGGCCCTCAGTCCACAGTGAGTCAGTTTTGGTCCTATCGCTGGAATTTCCAGCTGATGGCAGCCAATGGTTATATCATTGTGGCTCCTAACCGCCGCGGTTTGCCCGGTTTTGGTCAGGAATGGCTGGAACAAATCAGTGGCGATTACGGAGGTCAGAACATGAAGGATTATCTTTCGGCTATCGATGCATTGGCACAGGAACCCTATGTAAACAAGGACAAGTTGGGTTGTGTTGGCGCCAGTTACGGTGGTTTCTCGGTGTATTGGCTGGCAGGTCATCACGAAAAGCGCTTCAAGGCCTTCCTTTCGCACGATGGAATGTTCAATCTGCCTCAACAATACCTCGAAACGGAGGAAATGTGGTTCGTCAACTGGGATTTGGGTGGCGCTTACTGGGACAAAGCCAATGCCATTGCCCAACGGTCGTACGCCAACTCACCACACTTGTTTGTTGATAAATGGGATACGCCGATTCTTGTGATTCACGGTGAAAAAGATTACCGAATCCTTGCTTCGCAGGGAATGGCAGCTTTCAATGCGGCCGTACTTCGTGGTGTTCCGGCACAAATGCTTATTTTTCCTGACGAAAATCACTGGGTACTTCAACCTCAAAACGGAATACTCTGGCAACGGACTTATTACGAATGGTTGGATAAATGGTTGAAATAATAATTTTAGACTGATATTAAACGAGCGGATGACTTTAAAGTGATTCGCTCGTTTTTGTTTGCAGCCCCAACCATTCAACATGTTTTTTAGTACCTTTGTGTATATTTCTCCAAAAAAAATCAATAACGGATGCAACTATTTGAACCCAAATTACATCTTGACTAAAAATGAGGGACGAAAGGATTACAGACGAACAACAGCTGATCACCGGATGCAGGGAAGGTAAGTCGTGGGCGCAACGTGCGATCTACGACAAATATGCAGCGGCCATGATGAGCGTTTGTATACGTTATGTAACCAACAGAGAAACAGCGCGGGATATCCTCCAGGAGGGTTTTATTAAACTGTTTAATAAAATAGATTCCTTTTCAGGAACAGGTGCTTTCGGAGGTTGGGTCAGGCGCATTTTTGTAACCACCGCGCTCGAACACCTCAGGCAAAACGATGCACTGAAACACAGCGCCAATTTAGAAGATGTGGGCAATTACATAGAGAATGTGGAAGAAACGGTGCTCCAGAAAATTTCGGCCGATGATTTAATGAATTGTATTGCCGCATTGGCCGATGGATACCGGACTATTTTCAACCTTTATGCCATAGAAGGATATTCGCATGCCGAAATAGCTGAAATGCTGGGTATAACTGAAGCTACCTCACGCTCTCAGTTCATGAGAGCACGAAAAATACTTCAAAAAAATGTTTTATCACTACACGGAAAAGAATATGCAGAACAATATAAATAATAACAAACACGACGCTTTCAGCGAGATATTCAGACAAAAGCTGGAAAATCACACTGCACCTGTTGCTCCCGAAAGCTGGGATGCCATTCAGGCTGCTCTCAAAGCAAAGCAACCCAAACGGGTTGTTCCACTTTGGTGGTGGTTTTCGGGAGGAGCGGTAGCCGCTGCATTTCTTTTGCTTTTCACGCTGCAAATTTTCAACCAGCAGACTCTTGAGCAAGGCATTGCAAAACGTCATATTATTCATCGCACCATAATGTTGCAAAAAAAACAATTACTTGCCGAAGAGAGCCGAAATACACAAGTACTAAATAATGAAAATGCCAAAGTTTCGGATATTACCAAATATGTAAATTCAACTCCGGGGGTTACAAATGAAAGCAGGCTTGCAGAAACAAATGAAACCATTCAGCCAGCCGAAATAAAACAGAACAACAATGAAGCAGTGGCTGTGATAACAGAAGTTGATGCGATTGAAGAAAAGACAAAAAATGAATCAGCATCTCCGAGTATCGAAAAGACTGAAATAAAAAAAGATGATGCCAATACACCTGCACTCCCGGAATGGGAAGACCCACTGAAAAGCAAACGAAATAAAAACTGGGGACTCATTGCATCGGTAGGATCAGCAGGCGGAGCTTCGGCAAGCTCACCAAAGAATGTATTTTCGGACATGAGTGGAAAAATGAGTATTGTAAGAGCTGCCACAGTGAATACATCCATACTTACGCCTTCCGATTTTTCGGATAAAACATTTTTTTCGCCCCTGAGCGTTGGAGCCAAAGTAAGCAAGCATTTTGGTGACGTATTTAGTATCGAAACCGGATTCAGCTATACTTATTTACTCACAAAATTCAAAAGTGATAATTACAATGCCGCACTGCATCTGCATTATCTGGGTCTTCCGGTGCAGATGGTTGTAAAAATATGGGGCAACTCAAAGTGGAAAGTTTATGGATCGACAGGAGGAATGGTTGAAAAGGGGCTCCGATCAATTTATATTCAGGAACAGCATTTTGGAAATCAAATCATAACAACAACCGCTTCTACAAAAATTGATGGTCTGCAATGGTCGCTCAATGCTACAATTGGAGGAGCCTACCGTCTGTCGGATGGAATCGATGTGTATTTTGAGCCTAAATGTTCGTACTTTTTCGACAACGATCAGCCCTTAAGCATACGCACCGACCGAAAATTGAGTGGTGGTATCGAAGGTGGTTTAAGATTTAATTTTTAAAAAGAATTCAATAGTTGATGCATTAAAAATAAAACGTATGAAAAAGATTTTATTTTTAGTTTCGCTTGTATTTATGCTGTCAGGTTGTGTGGCTTATTATCCGCAACTTGTTGATGTTCCGCTTATCAATCATAAAAACGATTTGCGGGTTGATGTTGGAGTTTCGGCGATTCCAACAGCAAGAGCCACCGTTTCGTATGGGGTATCCGATAAAATAGCTGTTCAGGCCTCGGCCAATTTCAAGACCGACGATGTGTATTATCTGCAAGGTGCTGCCGGGTTGTATAAAAAAAATGACAATCTTGTGAAAGAAGCTTATGTAGGCTTTGGATATGGCCTTGCCAATGCCTATAAGGATGCCAATCCCGGAAATTTAGTTGGAGATTATCAGGTTTATTTTATGCAATTCAATTATGGGGAGATCAACGGACATTTTGCACATGCCGATTATGGCATAGGGTTGAAAGCCGGTTATTTGCGGTCCAATTTATTGGACGATGACTACTACGATATTTATTATAACAATCCCAACCATCAATATAAAATCATAACGGACGACAATCTGCTGATTGAACCTACAGCTTTTGTTCGGTTTGGTGGCGAACGATTGAAATTTAATATAAAATTGGGAACCTGCTTGCTGTATAAATTCACCAATCATCAATATGACAATATGCTGCCACAGGCATTTCTGAATCTCGGTGTAGGTTTTAGTTATCAATTGTAAAATTATTAGAACCATGAAACAGATAATAAGTATTCTATTGACAGTTGTTTTATTCTCAGCTTGCAAAACAATAAGTGAACCCGTCATTTCGATACCGCAGGATGCAAAACCTCTGGCAATGCGTATTGGTCTCGAAAAACGAATTGATCAGGACAACAATTTTGCATTCGATCTGTTGAAACAAACCCTTCAGACTTCGGGAGAAAGTAATGTATTTATATCTCCTCTGAGTGTAAGCATAGCATTAGGCATGACCTGGAACGGCGCCAATGGCAACACGCGTACCGAAATGGGTACTGCCCTTAAAATGGATGGTATGTCGGCGACTGATATCAATGAGTATTACAAAACAATGCAAACTACTTTGCCCGGTATGGACCCAACTACGAAGTTGAATATCGCCAACTCGCTGTGGTACAAAGAAGGATACCCGCTGAAAGCAGATTTTCTGAAACTAAATACTGATTATTTCAATGCCGAGGTACGTTCACTCGATTTTGAAAAAGCATGGGCGGTGGACACCATCAATAATTGGTGTGCACGCAAAACCAATCAATTGATTCCGAAAGTACTGAATGAAATTTCGAGAGATGCTGCAGCGTTTTTGATAAATGCTGTTTATTTCAAAGGGATTTGGCGTAAAAAGTTTGATAAAAAAAATACTGAAGAAGCTCTGTTTACCGACGAAAAAGGCCAGCAATTGAAAGTAAACATGATGTACCAAAAAGACACCTTCGCCTATTCAGCCGACGCAACCGCGCAATATCTCGACATGCCCTATGGTAATAAAGCTTTCAATATGACAGTGATATTACCTAACGAAGGTAAAACAACAGCCGACGTTCTCAACAATCTGACGACTGAAAGCTGGAACAACCGTCTTTCATTTTTGAAAACCAGGGAAGTGGAAGTCTTTTTTCCGCGGTTTAAGCAGGAATGTAAGTTTGAATTGAAAGATGCTTTACAAAACATGGGCATGAAACAGGCATTCACTGATTTTGCTGATTTTTCGAACATGACTGACAAACGTGTAAAGATATCGTTTGTAAAACACGATACCTATGTGGAAGTAACCGAGGAAGGTACCGAAGCAGCAGCAGTAACAGTTGTTGGTATTGAATTTACATCAATACAAGAACCACCCGTAACACCTGTTTTCAGGGTCAACAAACCTTTTGTGTTCGTTATCAGAGAGAAAAGTACAGGCGTGATTTTGTTTATAGGCAAAATGGGAAAAATAGAAAAGTACTGATAATGTATAGAAAGAAACAACATTAATTTAAAAATTGATGATATGAAAACTAATTATTTACTGTCAGTTCTGAGCATAATGCTACTTGCACTAACATCATGCTCCGACACTGTTACCGAAACAGTAACCTACAAAATAAACGAACCGGTGTTCATGTCGAACAGTGCATTCAGAGCTTCGGTGAAGGTATCGCAAGCACCCGAAGCGATTAAAAAACATGGAAAGATATGTTTCTACGAAGGTTACCTGTATATTTCGGAGACCGAAAAAGGAATACATATTATCGATAACCGTAATCCTTCATCGCCAAAGAATATTGGATTTATTGAAGTCATAGGGAATGCCGATTTATCCATACGCAACAATTTACTTTATGCCGATTCGTATGTCGATTTGGTTTGGTTCGATGTGAGCAATCCGGCGCTACCGGTGCTTAAAGGTCGTCTGGAAGATATTTTCCCAAAAGCATTACCGGGCGTAGAAAATAATTTCAGCTTTGATTATGACATGTGTTTCGGCGAGGAAGCCGATAAGGGAGTTGTGGTGGGTTGGAAACTGAAAGAAAGAACCGAAAAGTTTGAACAGTATACAGGAGGCTGGTTTTGGGGATGGGCCGAAAAAGATGGAGCTTACACCTCCAATGGTCCTTCAAGCGGATCAACAAATGGAATAAATGGATCCATGTCACGCTTTACACTCTATAACAATAATTTGTATGCTGTTACCGAAAACCAAATGACAATTTTCGATCTCACAGGTACCGAGCCCCAAAAAGCGGCCGAAAGTATATTTATCGGTTGGAATGTTGAAACTATTTTCAGCTACAAGGACAATATGTTTATGGGAACTCCTACAGGCATGTTGATTTATTCGGTGACCGATCCGCTGAAACCGGTTTTTCAGTCGTCCATTACTCATGTTTTTGGTTGCGATCCGGTGGTGGTGGATAATGACTTAGCCTATGTAACGATACATTCGGGCGACAATTGCGGACAAAAAAACAATGAACTTTTTATTGTGGATGTAAGCGATGTAAAAAATCCTAAACAATTAGTTTCGTATACAATGAAGAACCCTAAAGGTTTAGGTGTCGACAAAGGTATGTTGTTTCTGTGCGATGATGGCTTGAAAATATACAAAATAACAACACCCAACACTCTGATGAGCAATGAACTGGTGCATTATAGCGGAATGGAAGGATATGATCTTATTCCATTCAACAATGTGCTGATGATGATTACCGATGATGGACTTTATCAATACGATTACAGCAAGGTGAATGAAATAAAACTTCTGAGTAAACTTAATTTTGAGAAATGAAAGGTAAAATTAAATATTTGATATTGCTGGTGACTGCATTTTTTGTGGTTGCCTGTAGCAGCTACGAAGACACTGAAGCTTTGCCATCTGGCTCCGAGAATGAAATTTATGGAGTATGGATAGATAGAGTAACTGCTCAACCACAGGGTTATTACATACATGAGTTAGTTATTCAGCCTAACGGTTCGTTTCTTTCGGGAGCACGCATGTTTGGCATTTACAGTGGTCAGGGCGATAATGAGCTATCGGGCTATTTTGAACAGTATGGAAATTATGTGCTCAGCAAACAAAACATCTATTTTGTTGCAAAGCAAACCGTTTCGTGGGATAGTTTCACAAACCAACCACCGCTGACTTCGGTGAAAGATGTCGTGATTTTCGAATCGTGTACCTATAAAGTCAATGGAAAAACACTTGAGCTTACTTATATCACTTACCCGGCTGATGCTCCTGTTATTACAAAACGTATTTACACGAAAACCCGGTTAGATTTATAAAGCTAAGTCGGCGTAATGGCTGATGGGACAATACAATCGATAGAGTTTTTGTGTTTTGTGATTAATATTTCTGTTTTTCGTCTGATTTCAACAACATGAAAAATGTTTGATTTACAAGGCTATTTCGGGAGGAGTCCTGAAATAGCCTACGTTTTTATAGTAAACCACCGGCATTAAATTCAACGGCTTGCCACTTACCATTTATAAGTTGCTGAAGTGTTTTGAAGCCTGCATTTTGAAGTGCCTCATAAGTTTGTTGAAATCCTGCAGTAATATTAGTGGGATAATGGCAATCTGAATTTACAACAACAGGAATTTCCAACTCGTTGACAATGGAATAAAATGCCTGATTTGGATACGTTATGCCATGTTCGATCAGTGATTTGGTATTGATTTCGAGCAGCAGCCCTTTTGCTTTTATCAATTCCAAACAATCGGTCACTAGGTCTGCAAACCATTGATCGGTGACATTTAATTCCTTGTATTTCATTCCATGATAGGTGATTTTATCCATATGGCCCACAATGTCGAATCCCCCTTTTTCTATCATCATGCCTGTCACTTCAAAAAAGCGTTTTGCAGCCAAACGAATATCGCCACCGAAAAGCTGATTCAAACCCTGATCGAATTCTCCGAAAGCTCCATCGATGGTCCAATACTCATTTTCGGTTTCATTGAGCCTGTCGAGATAGTGAATGGATCCAATTGTGTAATCAAGCTTTTTATCTTTGAAAAAATCATTGCTGATATCGGAGCAACCATGGATATAGTCAACCTCCAACCCCAGGTACAATTCAATCTCGTTTTTATATTTTTCTTTCAGTCTATAAAATTCCTTTTCGTAGTCAGGAAAATCATCTTCGAGCATGGTCCATTTAGTAAGGAACGGAAGTGGAGCATGCGATGAAAATCCATACTTTCTAAGGCCTTTAGCTATCGCAAAATGCACAAACTCTTCCATTGAACTTCGTCCATCGCAAAACGTACAATGGCTATGATAATTGGACCAATACATCTGATTTTTATTTTTTTACAAATATAAAACAAAGCCGGCATATCTCAATGTCCGAATGTATTGTAATATGTATTTCTATTGCTATGTGTTTATAATCAGACCTATATAATAAATGTCATGTTTTTGTCATGTAAATTACATACAAGCATAACAGTTTCGGAATGCAATTGAAATACTGCACATCTACTTTTGTGACAAAGATTTGTAATAAAACAGAAACAAATAAAAATCAATTTTAAAAATGAAAAAGCTATTTCTTAATTTTGCTGTCGTTTTGCTTGGTGCAACTACCGTATTCAGTTCTTGTGACGATAAAAATGATCCTGAACCCGAACCTCAACCCACTTCGAAGGAGGTTATTTTAAGTTCAAACATTAGCGGAACCCGTAATTTGGTTGCCGATTCTACTTATGTTCTTCAGGGGCAAGTCAACGTTTCGGGCACAATTAATATCGCGGCCGGAACCGTAATAAAAGGTGACAAAGTTACCAAAGGTTGTTTGGTGATTGTTCCCGGTGGAAAAATAAATGCTATCGGAACTGCTTCTAAACCGATTGTCTTCACTTCGCGTCTTGAGCCCGGACTTCGTGCTGCCGGTGACTGGGGTGGTTTGGTGATTGTAGGTAAAGCACCTGTAAATCAATCGAGCGCCACTGTTGAAGGATTGACAAATGCTGTTGATTACGGTACGAGTGCTTTTGCCACCCGCGATGCTGCCGATAATTCAGGAACGCTTCAATATGTGCGTATCGAATTTGCCGGAATAGCATTGCAGCCAGACAAGGAAATTAATGGTCTGACACTTTGTGCTGTCGGATCGGGAACAACAATCGATCATATTCAGGTTTCATACTCAGGCGACGACTCATTCGAATGGTTTGGTGGTACTGTGAATGCAAAACACCTGATTGCCTTCTGCGGATTGGACGATGAATTTGATACAGATTATGGATTTAACGGCAAAGTGCAATTTGCTTTAGGCGTTCGCAATCCTCGTGTTGCCGATGTGTCCGCATCGAACGGATTTGAGTCCGATAACGATGGCTCGGGAACCGCTGCAATGCCACAAACTGCTCCTGTATTTTCGAATGTAACCCTGATCGGTCCATGGAAAACCAAAGACGACAAAAACGTGAACAGTATGTTTGGGGCCGGTATGCATATCCGTCGCAACAGTTCACTTTCAGTATTCAACTCCGTTTTTGCAGGTTGGAATACAGGTTTATTATTGGATGCAACTACAACTTATGCCAATGCCTTAGCCGGCAACTTAGCTATACAGAACATTGCGCTTGTTGCCAACAAAGTAAAATCGGTAAACGGTGCAAGCAGTGTTGCTGAAGCTGATGCACTTGCATTTTTTAACACTACATTATTTGCTAATCAAATTATTGCTGATAATGCTACAGCAAAAATTTCAGGTTCGTTTTTTGATGCTACAAAAACAGGGACTGCTGCTAATCCAACAAGTTTTCTTCCTGAAAGTGGTTCAGCCCTGCTCTCGGGAGCCGCATTTACACATACAAAACTCAGTGGCTCGTTCTTTACTCAAACAAATTATATCGGTGCTTTCGGAACAACCGACTGGACCAAGGAAACCTGGGTGAATTTTGACCCACAAAACACTGTTTATTAATTAGATTTGTGATTATTATTGCAAATAAGGAGAAGTTGTCTGTCGAAGACAGCTTCTCCTGTCTTTTTGTAACACATATTAAATTTAAAGATTATGACTACAAGTTCGAAGGGCTGTTGCTATATTTGTAAAGCAAACTAAAAATCAACATTATGTATAAAAATAGATTTATAATCGTACTCTGGCTCGTGTTTTCAGTAAGTTTATCGGCGCAGACCAATAAAATTATTCAAAGCGATGGCTTGTTTTTTACAGATGCTTCGCAAACAAAGCTTTATACAGGCGAGTTCAAGGAATTTTTCGATAATGGAGCGCTTAAAGTAGAGATGAACATTAAGGAAGGCAAGCCCGAAGGACCTTATATAATTTACTTCGAGAACGGAAAACCCAATGAAGTACGTGCCTATAGGAACGGAGAGTTTCATGGAATATGGCGCACTTACAACGCAGCAGGTATGCTTATTGCCGAAGCCAAATACCGCAACAACAAAAAGGATGGCACATGGCATGTGTGGGACGATTCGGGTATTATGCGTTACGAAATGCAATACGACAACGGGAAAAAGACAGGCATCTGGTACATGTGGGACGAGAAAGGAAAGTTGATTTCGGAAAAGAAATACTAAGCCCTTTTTTTGAATGACAGGACCCGGCTGAAACATTTTCTTCATATCAATGTATAAGTTTCGTAATCATCCTGTAATGTGTTTGCCCTTATTTTGTACAATAAATTCCAAACAAGTATTGTACACAAATTAAACACATTATAAAAGATGAAAAAAGTATTATTTATCGCTTTGGTTTCCATTATTGGAATGACAATGAACCTATCGGCAAAAGAAACTGCTGCTCCGGAAATAAAACCAGCTACAGTGAATACGACTACCAGTTCAAATGTAGTAAATGGATTGGTTATAGACAAACTTACAAATGAAACACTTGCAGGGGTGGTAGTTACATCGAACGGGCAAAAAGTATATACCGACCTCGAAGGAAATTTTGAAATCAAAAACCTGTGCGACGGTAAATGTCAATTGAAAATAAGCCTGATTTCTTACGAAGACCAGGTGATAGAAGTAGACACGAATCACACAAATTCGCTTCGGATTATGTTGAATCAACGTTAAATACAAATAACAACGAATATTTAAAAAGGCAGACCGGCACATCCGATCTGCCTTTTTTGTTTGAAAATTAAGATTTTGTCATATCTTTGTAACAGTTATTACACAATACCGAAACAACTCTTTTGTTCCTTTGTAACATAAATTTAAAACAATAGTTATTTATGAACGCATACCGTATTTTAGTTGTAGATGATGAAGAAGATTTGTGCGAGATTCTCCAGTTCAATCTCGAAACTGATGGTTATCATGTAGATGTGGCTTATTCGGCCGAAGAGGCTTTAAAAAAAGACTTATCAGTGTATAACCTTTTGCTGCTGGATGTAATGATGGGTGAAATATCAGGTTTTAAAATGGCCCGGATGTTACGCGACAACCCGAAAACTGCTGCTATCCCTGTTATTTTCCTCACGGCAAAGGATACAGAAAACGATAAACTTACCGGATTCAACATTGGTGCCGATGACTATATTTCGAAACCTTTCTCTATCCGCGAGGTGTTGGCCCGTGTGAAAGCAGTGCTCAGGCGTATCGAAAATAAAAAAGTGGAAGATACACCCAATGTTGAATTGGTGTACGAAAATCTGAAAATGTCGGTTGGCAATAAAAAAGTGCTTTTGAACGGCGAAGAAATTCCGTTTACTAAGAAAGAGTTCGAGATACTGAGGCTTTTTCTTGAAAACAAAAACCGTGTTTTTACGCGCGAAGAAATGCTCACACGCGTTTGGTCCGACGAAGTTATTGTACTCGACCGCACCATTGATGTAAACATTACGCGATTGCGCAAAAAAATCGGCAAATACGGTAAAAACATCGTCACACGCCTGGGCTACGGTTATTGCTTCGAAGGCTGATAACAGTTGCAATTGATTCATTTACGACATCATTAAGGTGATTGTAAATTGTAAAAACTGAAATACCAAATCTTAAATCATGACATTAAACCGAAAGCTTTTTTTATACCTTTTTAGTGCTTTTTTCAGCCTTATAGCCGTCATTACGTTTTTTCAATACCAGCGCGAAAAAGAATTTCGAACGGAGCAACTGGATCAATTGCTGTCGACCTACAATTATACAATCAATAACTATATCGATAAAAAGGCCTGGACACCCAACGAACTCAGGGAATTTATCACCGTTTTCCCTGATACTTTACTAAGGGTTACCCTTATCGATAAGGAAGGAAAGGTATTGTTTGACAATTCGGTAGCCGACGGAACGAAACTTGAGAATCACATCAATCGCCCTGAAATAGTGATGGCCAATTCGCAAATCACAGGAAAAGCCATCCGCCACTCCACCTCCATAGGTAAGGATTTTTACTATCTGGCGCACCGATTCGGCAGCTATTATGTACGGACGGCCCTCCCTTTCAATCTGAATGTGGTGGAGATGCTGAAAGCCAATACGTTTTTTCTGTATTTCAT
This sequence comes from uncultured Paludibacter sp., assembly GCA_964390175.1. Taxonomy (GTDB): domain Bacteria; phylum Bacteroidota; class Bacteroidia; order Bacteroidales; family Paludibacteraceae; genus Paludibacter. Next base: position 5,811 of record CAYMHE010000035.1, on the reverse strand, counting down.
GGCTTTTATTCTTTTGTTGGCAATTTTTGCTCTTTTCTTTATCTCCAAGAACTTTACCGATTCAATTGCAAGGTTGAGAGTCTTTACACAAAAGGCCGAGAGTGGCGAAATGCTTGAGACCGACATTTATTTCCCCAACGATGAGCTGGGAGAGATCAGCAGAAACATCGTGCATCTCTACAAACAAATGCAGGAAACAAAGGATGACGTAAACAACGAACGCGAAAAACTGATAAAACACCTCCAGATATCGCAGGAAGGGCTTGGGATATTCTCGCCTGAAAAAAAAGAATTGCTTGTCAATTCTCATTTTATTCAATACACCAACATACTTTCCGACCAACAGTCAGAAAATTCAGATAAAATATTCAATCTTGCCGAGTTCGAAGAGATCAATCAGTTCATCAACGAAAGCTTCAAAAACGATCAGCTGACGCGAAAGAAAATGGTGATCGAAAAAAACGGACGCGTTTTTATGGTGCGTTGCATCGTTTTTCAGGACAATACATTCGAAATCTCCATCAACGACATCACTGTGCAGGAGCGCGACAATGAGTTGAAACGTCATCTTACTCAGAATATCTCACACGAACTAAAAACACCTGTGAGCAGCATCATGGGCTATATGGAGAGCATCCTCGAGAACCCTGACCTCGACCCTGCGCGCCAGAAGTTTTTTGTTGAGCGTTCGTTTATGCAGGCCAAAAGGCTTACTGCTTTACTACAGGATATTTCTACGCTGAACAAAATTGATGAGGGTAAGCGTTTGTTTCAGAAAGAGCCCTGCGATCTTGCACAGATCATCAACGATGTGCTGTTTGATGTGCATTTGCAGATTGAACAAAAGAAATGTGTTATTCTCCGTAACTACAACGCTGTGTTGCCATTACAGGGAAATCGTTCTTTATTGTATTCAATTTTCAGGAACCTTACTGACAACGCCCTTACTTATGGTGGTGAGCAGATTGTGATTGACATCAGTTGCTATCGCGAGGATGAACAGTTCTACTATTTTTCGTTTTCGGACAATGGTGTGGGAATTGCCGAAGAGCATTTGGGTAAAGTATTCGAACGTTTTTACCGTGTTGATAAAGGACGAAGCCGAAAAATAGGTGGTACAGGCCTCGGCTTAGCCATTGTAAAAAATGCAGTATTGCTACATAAGGGAACTATTTCGGCCAAGTCAGTGTCCACAGGTGGCTTGAGTTTTATCTTTTCGCTCCGCAAGTATTAATTCAGATATTGCTAAGCTTACACAAACAAAGAGGCTGTTTCAAAAAAATGAAACAGCCTCTTGTTGTGTATTCACCAATGGGTTTTGTCAGAATTTGTAATTAACGCCCAGTGACCAGGTGCGCCCCAGATTATAAACTTTATTGTTAAGTGTTGCCGATTTTGTTTCTCCATCTTTAAGGTATTCATACGTTTGTTGCGTTATATAGTTCTGTGCCAACAGGTCTTTTACGCCGAGTTTAAGTTCGAGACGTTGGCCCACTTTTTTGTTCAACGAAAAGTCAACCACATGGCGTGGCATTTCATAAATATCAGGTGTTACCACTTCGCCATGATTTAATTGAGCTGCCACCAAAATGCGTTTTCCCATTACATTGTACATAATGGAAGAAGAAAGACCGGCTTTGTCGTTTTGATAAAATAAACCGGCATTCAGCACGTAAGGCGACTGACCTTGCAACGGACGGCTGCGTTCGGTTTGTGTATTTTCAAACTCCACCTTGCTGAAAATGTAAGAAGCATTTACATTTACACTAAAATTTCTGAGTCCGATCAATGTTTCGAGAGATTTCTTCAATTCAAGCTCCAATCCGTAGTTAACAGCGCCAATGGCATTTTCGAACGAGAACTCATTTCCTGTGCCCACACTTACCATTTCAATAGGATTGCTAAAGTGTTTATAAAATGCTGCCACTGTATATGTTTCGTTGGGCGTAGGGTAATGTTCGAAACGGAAATCTACATTTTGAATCGTAGCATCTTTCAGTGCAGGATTTCCTTTTACAGAGTTTTTCTCAGTGAAATCGTAATAGCTCAGCGGTGATACTTCGCGGAACTCAGGACGATTGATGGTGTGTGCGTAAGCTAAACGAATAAGGGTTTTTTCGTTGAAACTGTAGGAAGTATTCAACGAAGGAAAAAACTGAAGTGTAGGATTGTCAACCTTTACGGGAGAACTGGCATTGTAATAGCCATTCAACATCAAGCGGTTGTATTCGGCGCGCACACCTCCGCTCACATTCAGCATTCCCAGAGGCAAGCTAAGCGACAAATAACCGGCACCCAATAGATTTTGTGCATCGTAGGTGTTGGCAATGTTGGTTTGTTCGTCCACACTGATTACTTTTCCCTGTCCGAGATAGGGTGTAGTGAAAAGCGTTTCGAAACCAAGCGCATTCACTTCATCGTCGCCAAGCGCACCATAAGCCTTGCGATAAGTGATACTCCGCTCCGAAAAGTTACGGGTTTTATACTCACCGTAAGCTCCGGCTTTCACTGTCGAAACGATATCGCCCAGCAACAATTTCCTGTCGTAATTCAGTGCGGCAGTGCTAACGTATTCATGGTTGGTCATGTAGAGCCGTCCCAGTTCGTTGATACTCGGCACATCGGGCAACACATATTCATAAGCTCCTGCAGCATTTTCCTTCATGCTCCAGTTCTGACGATCGGGTTCGATGCGATTGGCATAAGCAAATCCAAGGTTCCAGTCCAGCTTTTTGTCATCGTTGTTCTGCAACTTATGGTTACCGCTCAACTGTCCCGAATAGGTAGTACGGCTTGAATATTGATTGTTGAAGTATTTAAAATTTCCCTGACGGTAGTTGTTCCAGCCATAGGTGTTTGCCGTTTTGTCCACACCTATCTGGTTCAGTATGTTTTTGAATTCAAGTCTTGTGCCGTTGGCAGTTTGATAGGCCCAGTTGTGCATCAATCCCACCTTAAAGTCGGTGGAGTAAATATCGGCATTGTACCTATACAGATGCGTGGGAGTTTCGGTGACCGGATCGAAACGTTCGTACATGTAATTGCTCATATTGCTTCGGGTGGACGAACTGTTGCTGTAAGTAAGCGAAGTAATTGTTCCAAGTTTAGCTCCTTCGCTCAGGTTCCACTTTTTACCAAATGCTACCGAAAGTTTCTGATTGGGCAAAGCGCTGATCTGTTGCGCCACCCAGTTGTTACTGAGTTTTAAAGCAGACGCGTCACGCTCCAACACCGATACAGCGTTGAGATTTGCAGGAAAACCCGAAGGCGTATTGCGGGCATTGCTTCCCAAACCCAGAAAATCGAGCGATTGCGAAGGCAAATGATACGTATCTTTAAATGTAGTCACATCGTTGTAACCTAAACCATATTCAACATTCAGAAAGTTTTCGTCAGGGATATTTTTTGTTGCTATTTTTATAAATCCTCCGGTGGCTTCGGCCGATAATTCAGGCGATCCGGTTTTGTAAATCATCATGTTATCGATCATATTGCTTGGAATAGCATCGAAAGAAAAAGCTTTCACGTCGGTTTCGCTACTCGGTGTGGCGGCATTGTTGAGCCACACATTGTTGTAGCGCTGGTTCAGTCCGCGCACCACAACAAAGCGATTGTCCTGAATGGTGACACCCGGCACACGTTTTACTACTTCCGAAGCATCGCGATCGAGCGTTTTGCCGATTTGTTGCGACGAAATACCATTCACCACCTGCACTGCCGAACGCACATTTTTAAGCATGGACAGTTCGGTGTCGGTGCGGCGCTGCGCCACTACCTGCACACTTTCGAGCATCAGCGACGCCTCTTCCATGTCGATATTCACAATCGTGGGTTTTCCGCTTTCTACTACTACATTTGGTATACGTTGCGAAGTGTACGAAACGTATGAAACAATCAATGTATATTTGCCGGGGGCAGCAGTCAAAGTGTAATTGCCGTCGATGTCGGCGGTGGTGCCGTTGGTGGTGCCTTCGATAAGAATAGCAGCGCCTGTAAGAGGCTCTTTGAGTTTTTTATCCATCACATGGCCCTGAATAGTAGTCTGTGCAACAATCAACTGAGCCGTAACAACGACCAAAACAAGAAGAAAAGAGCGTAAGTAATTTTGTAGTCTCATTGAGCTTATAAAGTTTCGTAATTTGATGCCGCAAAATTACGAAACGTGTATTTCAATAATGAGAAGAAGGTGTTACAATGAGGTTACTACATTTTTAAGGCCAGTCATTCCTCTTTTTTTTTGATCTGGTTCAATAAAAAAGAGCCGGATATTCCATAAAAAAACAAAAGAAAGATTTAAAACGATAAAAAGACACGAACAATAAAGCTTGTTTCAGAGTTTTGGATATTAACTCAACATAAAAACATAAAAATGAAACAACTGCTTCTTCTCTTACTCCTGTTTGCAATGGCTGCTTGTGGAAAAACAACGACTTCGTCGGCACCTGTCCTTAAAGCGGTACAGTACGAAGAACTTAAAGCCGTATTCGAGCAAAACGATGATGTGCTTTATGTTGTCAATTTTTGGGCAACCTGGTGTGGACCCTGCGTGGAAGAGCTGCCCGACTTTATGGAAGTAAATGCCGAATATGCCAATGACCCGAAATTCAAAATGATATTGGTATCGCTCGACAATGTGAAGGAGTTGGAAAAAACAGTGAAGCCATTTATTGCCAAACATAATATAGCCACAGATGTTTATTTGCTCGACGATAACAAGCGTATGAACGTATGGATTCCGGCCTTCGACGCGGCATGGAGTGGCTCTATTCCGGCCACAGCATTCTACAAAAACGGCAAGAAACTTCATTTCGAAGAAAATCAGCTCACTAAAACAGAATTAAAAAATCTCATCACTCAATATCACACAAACAATTAAAAATTAATTCAATGAAAAAAATAAACTTAGTATTCAGTGTTTTGGTACTGGCTCTTGTAGTTCAGACCAATGTTTTTGCTCAAGGCTCAGGCAATAAGGGCTATAAACCCGGCGATATTGCCACCGATTTTAAACTAAAAAATGTGGATGGTAAAACCGTGTCGCTGGCCGATTATTCAAAGGCAAAAGGTTTCATTGTTGTTTTCACCTGCAACCATTGTCCGTATGCTGTGGCTTACGAGGATCGCATCATTGCCCTCGACAAAAAATATGCTTCGAAAGGATATCCTGTGATTGCCATTAACCCCAACGATCCCGCTGCTCAACCTAAAGACAGCTATCAGGCCATGCAGGTACGTGCCAAAGAAAAAGCATTCAGCTTTCCTTATCTTTTCGACGATGGACAAAAAATTTATCCTCAATACGGCGCTACAAAAACACCTCACGTTTTTGTGTTGAACAAAGAAAAAGGCAAAAACGTTGTTCGCTACATAGGCGCTATCGACAATAATTATGCTGATGCTGCCGACGTGAGCGAACGCTATGTGGAAGCTGCCGTGGATGCATTGCTTGCCGGTAAAGAAGTGAAACAAACCACTACCGCTGCCATTGGATGCAGCATTAAATCGGTGAAATAACAATCCATTAGCCCTTATAACCTCCAGCAATGGAGTTTATGCTGACCGAAACAACTCCACTACAGAAGTGTAGTTGAACAGGACAGTAAAAAATGAATATATTTTTGTTTTCTCTAAGCCCACAAACCAGTCGAAATCATTTATTTCTGACTGGTTTGTGTTTTTTTATGCATTACAGGCTCCTCAAATATGCCGCCCCGAAGATTTCTTTTCAAATATATTCCTGAAATTGAGTATAAGCGCACTGATCAGTTAAAACTTTTTTGTAGATTTGCGAAATAAAAAGCTCAACGTGAA